>NZ_JBGCCS010000012.1:0-198431 GCF_041262645.1 Streptacidiphilus sp. EB129 | reverse complement strand
AAGCCGTCGCCACCGACCTCATCACCGCCGGCGCCACCGCCCTGATCTGCGGCAGCGACATCCTCGCCCTCGGCGCCATCCGCGCCGCCCGCCGCCTGGGACACACCGTCCCCACCGACATCTCCGTCGTCGGCTACGACGACTCCGCCTTCATGAACTACACCGACCCACCCCTGACCACCCTGCGCCAACCCATCGAAGCCATGGCCCGCGCCGCCGTCACCCTCCTCGTCAACCAGATCAACGGCACCAACCCCACCCCCAAAGAACTCCTCCACGAACCCGAACTCGTCGTCCGCGGAACCACCGCCCCCTGTCGCCAGACCCCGGCGTAGAGCCGAACACGACCGGGTCGCCGCGCGCTCGCAGTCGCCGCAAGAAAGCGACCTCGGAATTCGGAGAATTTCACCCCGCACCACCGCCTCCACGCCCCGCCGGCCGGGTTCTCGCAGCTCAGCGCCGGGAGCAAATCGAGCAAGCCGCAGCGAACGGATCTGTCGGGAATTTTCTCTTCCCACTCGAAACATTGCGCTGATTTATGGGCCGCACTACTGTGCGCGTCAATTCGCTCGGCTCCTCCCACCTCTGGAGCATCATGCTCGGGACACACCCCGGCAGCCGCCGCACTCTCGCGGCCCTCACTGCCGTGTTCGCGCTCATGGCCCTGATCACCGCACTGGTCTCCTGGTCGCCCCAGGTCGCCCACGCCTCCACCACCGTCTACGAGGCCGAGTCGGCCGCGCTCTCCGGCGGGGCGGTGGTCAGCACCGAACACACCGGCTACACCGGCACCGGCTTCGTCGAGGGCTACACCGACGGCAACAAGGGCACCGCCGACACCACCTTCACCGTCTCCGCAGCCACCACCGGCGCGTACACCTCGTCCCTGCGCTACTCCAACGGCACGGGCTCGACGATGACGCTGTCGCTCTACGTCAACGGCGGCAAACTGCGCCAGATCCAGCTCCCGGTCACCGCCGACTGGAACACCTGGACCACCGAGACCGAGAGCATCACCCTCAACTCCGGTACCAACACCATCGCCTACAAGTTCGACAGCACCGACAGCGGCAACGTCAACCTCGACAACACCACCCTGGCCCCGGTTCCGCCACCACCGCCCGGGCAGTACGAGGCCGAGTCGGCCGCGCTCTCCGGCGGGGCGGTGATCGGCACCGAACACACCGGCTACACCGGCACCGGCTTCGTCGAGGGCTACACCGACGGCAACAAGGGCACCGCCGACACCACCTTCACCGTCCCCTCGGACGGGGCCGGCAGCGGCACCGTCGCGCTCCGCTACGCCAACGGCACCGGCTCCACGATGACGCTGTCGCTCTACGTCAACGGCGGCAAACTGCGCCAGATCCAGCTCCCGGTCACCGCCGACTGGAACACCTGGACCACCGAGACCGAGAGCATCACCCTCAACTCCGGTACCAACACCATCGCCTACAAGTTCGACAGCACCGACAGCGGCAACGTCAACCTCGACAACATACTGGTCACCGCACCCTCCGGCTCCCCCTCGCCAACGCCCTCGCCCACCGGTACGCCGCCCCCGCCGCCCACCGGCCAGGTGTACGAGGCCGAGACCGCGTTCCTCTCCGGCGGCCCCGGCGTCGCCACCTCGATCAGCGGCTACACCGGCACCGGGTACGTCACCGGGTTCACCGCACCGGGCGCGCGTCTGATCGTCAGCGTGGACGTGCCCACGGCCGGCAGCTACCCGGTGGCCGTCCGCTACGCGAACAGCACCGGCTCGGCCCAGACGCTCTCCCTCTACACCAACGGCCTGAAGAACCAGCAGCTCAGCCTCCCGGCAGGCAGCGGCTGGCTGAGCGCCACGCAGAACCTGGCGCTGCGCTCCGGGCTGAACCTGATCGGCTATCAGCTGGACTCCGGCGACACCGGCAACGTGGCGATCGACAGTGTGACGGTCACCGGCGGCACCGCGCTGGCGAACCAGGGTGCGACCATGCCCTACACCGAGTACCAGGCCGCCGCCGCACAGACCGACGGCACCGTGCTGCCCGCCAGCCGCAGCTACCCGAGCCTGCAGGCCGAGGCCACCGCGCGCCAGGCGGTGCAGCTGACCGCGACCGGCCAGTACGTGCAGTTCACGCTGACCCGGCCGACCAACTCGATCGTGGTCCGCTACTCGATCCCCGACAACGCCGACGGCTCCGCCGCGACCGCGCCGCTGGCCCTGTACGCCAACGGCAACCACATCCAGGACCTCAGCCTGACCACCACGTACTCCTGGCTGTACGGCGGCGGCTACACCGACACCCACTCCCCCGGCAACGGCCCGGCGCACCACTTCTACGACGAGACCCGCGCCCTGATCGGCAACTGGCCCGCAGGGACGGTGCTGAAGCTGCAGAAGGACGCCTCGGACACCGCCGCCTCCTACACCGTCGACCTCGTCGACACCGAGCAGGTCGATCCGGCCTTCACCCTGCCGGCCGGGTTCGTGTCCGTCACCGACTACGGGGTGACCCCGAACAGCGGCGCCGACGACACCTCGGCCGTCAACAGCGCGCTCAGCTCGCTCTCCGGGACGGGCAAGGGCCTGTGGTTCCCCTCCGGCAGCTATGACATCTCCGGCCGGGTCAGCATCAACGGGGTTCCGGTCCGAGGCGCCGGTGAGTGGTACACCACGCTGCAGTCCACCGCCCTCAACGGCTCCGGCGGCCTGTTCGCCACCGGCGGCACCAACCAGATCGCCGACCTGACCGTCTCCGGCGACCAGACCGACCGCAACAACAACGCCGGAGCAGCGGGCATCGAGGGCAACTTCGCCGCCGGGTCGCTGATCTTCGACGTCTGGATCGAGCACACCAAGGTCGGCATCTGGACCGACTCCGGCACCGGCCTCTACGTCGCCGGCGCCCGGGTCCGCGACACCTTCGCCGACGGCGTGCACCTCAACGGCGGGACCACCGGCTCGCGGGTCGACCAGTCGGCCGTACGCAACACCGGGGACGACGAACTGGCCCTGGACTCGGAGCAGGGGCTGGTCACCGACTCCGTGCTCGCGTACGACACCGTCCAGACGCCGGTACAGGCCAACGGCATCGGCGTCTACGGCGGGGCGAACAACACCGTCGAGAACAACCTCGTCTCCGACACCGTCGCCTTCGGCTCCGGAATCACCGTCAGCACGGCGTTCGGCGCGGGCTACAACGGTCCCACCACAGTCCGGGACAACACCCTCACCCGCACCGGGTCGTACAACTCCAACTGGGGCTCCGACATCGGAGCGCTGTGGATCTACGCCGTGCAGGCCGACATCACCCAGCCCGTCACCGTCGACGGCAACGCCATCGACGACAGCAGCTACCAGGCCGTCCTGCTCAGCTTCGGCAAGCAGATCAGCAACCTGACCCTCGACCACGACACCATCACCGGGGCCGGCACCTACGGCTTCGACATCAGCAACGTCACCGGCAGCATGACCGCCAACTACGTGACCGTCACCGGCGCGCAGTCGGGCGGCCTGAACAACCCGGGCAACTACACCATCAACCGCGGCCCGGGCGACAGCGGCTTCTGACCCGGTGAGGCCTGGGGTGGCCCGGCAGCACAGCTGCCGGGCCACCCCCTTGCACCGTCTTCCTCGGCTACCGCAACGCCAGTTCTGCCTCCGCCGCCACCGCGGCGGCGACGGCCGCGAGCGCGGGTGAGTCGAGGCGCCACTGCTGCCAGTAGAGCGGGACCTCGGCCGTGCGGCCCGGCAGGAACTGGACCAGCGCACCATCGCGCAGCCGTGGCTCGGCCTGGCCGCGCGGGACGAGACCCCAGCCGAGGCCGGCGGTCACCGCGTCGATGAACCCCTCGCTGGACGGCACGTAGTGCCGCAGCGGGCTCGCGTCCTGACCGTCCGTCAGCCGGCGGGCGAAGGCGTCCTGCAGCTCGTCGCGGCGGTCGAAGCAGACCACCGGGGCGCGTGACAGCAGCAGGGCCGGGTCGCCGTCGAGCCAACGGCCGGCGAACTGCGGTGCGGCGACCGGGAGGTAGACCATCGCGCCGAGCCGGCGCACCGAGCAGCCGGCCACCGGGTGGGGTGACGAGGTCACCGCCGCCATCACCTCGCCCGCGCGCAGCAGGGCGGTCGTGTGCGACTCGTCCTCACGGCGCAGGTCGACGTGGATCCGCGCGTCCCGTGCGAGCGGGGCCAGGGCCGGCACGAACCAGCTCGCCAGCGAGTCCGCGTTGACCGCGATCGGCAGCCAGGAGGGGCTCGCCGGCTCGGCTCCCTCCTCGTCCTCGGCCAGCCCGAGCGCGGTGCACACGTCGTCCTCCAGTCGGGCGAGCTGACGGCCGAAGCGCACCACCACCTGGCCGGATTCGGTGGCCTGGACCGGCCGGGTCCGGGTCAGCAGCACCCGCCCGGTGCGCTGCTCCAGCGCCTTGATCCGCTGGCTCACGGCGGAGGGCGTGACGTGCAGGGCCGCCGCGGCGGCATCGAAGGTGCCCTCGTCGACGACTGCGAGCAGGGTTCGGACCAGGTCGTGCGGCAGCTCACTCTTCATGCCTGCTAATGATACGTAAAAATGTTTACCTGGCCTTATGTTCGCCTGCTGCCTACGGTGGCGCCCATGGGAAACGCGTTCACCGCCGTCGTAGCCGGATTCGGGACCGGTCTGTCGCTCATCGTCGTCATCGGGGCGCAGAACTCCTTTGTGCTGCGCCAGGGCGTCCGCCGGGAGGCGGTGCTGTCGGTGGTCGCGATCTGCGCGGTCTCCGATGCGGTGCTGATCACCTGCGGGGTGGCCGGGCTCGGTGCGCTGGTCACGGCGTGGCCGGCAGCGCTGACGGCGGTGCGCGCGGTGGGGGCCGCCTTCCTGCTCTGCTACGCCGTGATCGCCGCGCGGCGCGCCCTGCGGGCCTCCGGCCTGCAGGGCGACGGACCGGCCGTCCGTTCCCGCCGCCGCGCGGTGCTCACCTGTCTCGCGATGACCTGGCTGAACCCGCATGTCTACCTCGACACGGTGCTCCTGCTCGGCGCCGTCGCGGCCACCCACGGCGCGCTGCGCTGGCAGTTCGCACTCGGCGCCGTGCTGGCCAGCCTCTGCTGGTTCGCCGCTCTGGGCTTCGGTGCCCGCCTGCTCGCCGGCTTCTTCCGCCGCGCCTCCTCCTGGCGCGTCCTGGACGCGTTGGTCGCCACGACCATGCTGCTCACCGGCCTGTCCCTGGCCGCGGGGGCCTGACACCCATCTCTTCGGCCACGGGTGGTGCGCCCCGTGCGACGCGCTCGGAAGCCCTGGGTGTGGCCGGCCCGGTGGGCGGGCGCGCCGGGGTCACGGTGTGTCGGGTGTGGCGCCGAGCAGCGTGTGGGTGAGGCTCGCGCGGTTGGGCACGCCGAGTTTGCGATAGATCCGGCCCAGGTGACTGTCGATGGTGCGTACACTGAGCACCAGGGCGCCGGCGATCTCGCTGCTGGTCATGCCGGTGCTGGCGAGGCCGGCGATCTCCCGCTCCCGTGCGGTGAGCACGGCCAGCGCGTCGAGGGGGCCCGGGTCCCCCGCCCCGGCGGCGTACGCGGCGAGCCGGCCGCGCTGAAGGCCGACTTCGTCAGCCAGTCGTACCGAACCGCACTGGTGGGCCAGCAGCGCCGCCCGGTCCAGCCGGTCGGCCACCCGATCGGTCCGTCCCGCGTCCAGGGCGAGCGCGGCTGCCGTGACCAGGGTGCGGCCAACCTCGATGCGCTCGCCTCCGGCGGCGAAGTGCCCAACCGCCTCCTGGGCGCTGAGCAGGGCCGGCTCGGTCTCCCCGCGTACGGCCTGGGCCCACATCCGCGTACGCAGGGCGAATCCGAGTCGGCTCGCCGAGGGGAGCTGTTCGACACAACGCTCCGCGAGCCGGGCCCAGTGCTCGACCGAGGCCCGATCGCCCTCGGCCAGGGCCGTCTGCGCCAAGGTGTCGCAGAAGCGCGGTTGGCGCCAGGTGGTGAGCCGGGGCAGGTCGGTTCCACCCGCCGCGTCCAGCAGCAGCCAGCCGGCACGGGTCGGGTCGCCGGCGAGCAGGACCAGGCCGGCGACCAGGCAGCGGACGCCGACGGCCCACCCGGGTGACTGCCCGTCGGCGAACGCCGCGGCCTGGTCGGTCAGCGCGAGGACCTCCCGCAGGTCGTCCGCGCTGTTGAGCCAGAGCAGGGCCTCGGCCCGGAACACCGCCAGGCCGGCCCGGGTCGCGGGGTTGCCGGCGCGTTCGACGAGCGGGGTGGCCTCGTCGAGGGTGGCCAGTGCCTGGCGCAGGTTCCCCGCACGCAGCTGGGTGTTGGCCAGGCTCATCAGCGTCATGGGCCGGACATAGGTCTGCCCGGTGCGCCGGGACAGCGTCGCGCCGCGGTCGAGGTGACGTTCGGAGTCGGCCAGCAGCCCCAGCATCCCCTCGGTCATGCCCAGTTGGTAGGCGGCCTCCAGGTTGGTCAGCAGGGTGGCGTCCGAGGTGGCGTCGACGAGTTCGGCTGCTCTGGCCACGGTCGTCCGGGCGATGGACATATCGCCGGTGAACAGGTGGGCCAGCGATGCCTGGGCCAGCGCGTTGGCCTCACCGACCCGGTCCTGGTGCCTGCGCGCGATCGCCGCACCCGTCTCGGCGTGCTGGAGCGAGGTGGCGAAGTCCTGGAGGTCATAGGTGTAGTCGGCGAGTTCGGCGTGCAGGGCGGCAGCCGTCGCGGAGTCCTGGTCGGCCAGTGCGGTGAGCCCGGCGCGGGCGATGGCGCCGGCCTCGGTGAAACGGCCGAGCCGTCGTTCGACCCGGCTGGCGTCGGCCAGTGCGGTCGGGGCGGTGCTCTGGTGCGGGGCGCGGCCGGGGCCCGCGGTTCGCAGGGCATCGAGGAGCGCCCGGCTTTCCGGTGCGTCTCCGGTCAGCAGCCGGGCCTGGGCGAGCAGGACGCGCGCCTCGTGCCAGTGCGGCTCGCCCGCGTGGAGCAGTGCCAACGCGGCCTGCAGGTACTCGGTCGCCGCGGCGGGCGAGCTGTGGAGCGAGTCGCGAGCAGCGGCGATCAGGGTCGTCACATGCTCCGGCCGGCCCAGGTCGGCGGCCCGTACGACGTGGTGGGCGCGCCGGGATATGGGCGCCGCCCGCTCGGCCAGCGCGAGTTCGGCGCTGCGGTGCAGGGCGAGCCGTCGGCTGGGCTCCAGTCGCTGGTAGACGACCTCGCCGACCGCGCGGTGACGCAACATCAGCTGCGGTGCCGGGTCGGCCGGCCGGACCAGGTCGAGGCGGGAGAGAACGTCCAGGGCCCGCATGGTCGCGGCCACCTCCAGGCCGGCGACCGCGGCGAGCAGCTCCGGGTGGCACGGCTCGGCGAGCACCGCCGCGGCCTGCACCACGGCGACCGCGGTGTGATCCAGCCCGGCCAGCTCACCGAGGATTGCCAGGGCGGCGTCGGCGCTCGCCTCCCCGTCGGCGGCGAGGACCTTGAGGTACTGCGGATTGCCCTGGCACGCGCGCTGCACCTCCTCGGCATCGGGGTGGTCGCCGAGCACGGCCAGGGACTGCTCGGGGGAGAGCGGTCCGAGGTGCCGCACCTCCAGCTGACCCGTGGACGCGGCGCGGGAGAGCACCGCGGCCAACGCGGGCGAGAGCTGGCGCCGACGGTAGGCCAGCAGGCAGAGCACCGGACCGGTGGCGGCCGTGTGCAACAACCGCTCCACACCAGGAATCTCGTCGGTCGCCAGGTGATGCAGGTCGTCCATGGCCACCAGCGTGGCCGTCCCCCGCGCCACCTGCTCGTGCAGATCGCAGCAGCCGTCCGCCGGCGGGCGGACATCGCGGGACATGGGGGTGGGCGCGCGCGGGCCGTCTGCCGCGAGGACCCGGACTCCGGCGGCCTGGGCGTACGCGGCCGCCGTCAGCATCAGCGCGCTCTTGCCGATGCCCGGCTCCCCGACCAGCGCGACGGCACGTCCTCGGCCCGACCCCAGCTCACCCAGTGCCGCCAGCAGGTCCTGGACCACGGCCTCCCGGCCCACCAGCCGAGGAGTACCGGCGGTCAGCGTACGGGGCAGCGGTGCCACCTCGCGGACGGCGGGGAGTGCGCAGGCGTTCGCCCCCGCGCGGCCGGCGACGAGGCCGTCGGTCCGTCCCGCCCACACCGGTGAAACCTCGGGCAGATCGTCAGACATGAACGGCACAGTAGTCGCCCCGACCCCGCACTCCGATTCGAGGTCCATCCAGGGAACCGACTTGGCCCCACCACGTCAGAGCGGACATGAGCCGGCACCGCCGGGACGGACCGGGGCCGGCGGCGAAGGGCCTCCGACCACCGGACGGGTGATGCCCGCAGGAGCGGCGGCGCGGCGGTGGCGGGCGCGGCGGGCGGACATGTGACCTTCCCTACCGTCAGGACCTTCCCACCGTCAGGTCCGGTTCTTCCCTGCCTGGTTCCCGCCCCCACTTCTCCTGTGGCGTCCAGCCGTGCATCGTGTCGGTACCCTGCTGCTCTCCCTGGCCTGCTCCCTCGCCGGCACCGCCGGCCTGGCCACCCCGGCCCACGCGCCCGCGTACCGGGAACCCGATGTCGGCAGACCGGCCCGTACCGGGGTGAGCCGGGGTCACCGGGTCCACTTCGGGCTCATGGCCATCGCCTTGAGCTGATCCAGGGACAGCGTCGGCCCGGCCGGATTGGGCCTGCCCAGGTCCATCTGCTGCTCCATCAACCAGACCATGGTTCCGTCAGGCCGGAGCACCCTGACGTCCCACATGGCGACGGACGCCTGGCTCCCCTGCTGCCTGACTGCCATCAGGGTGCCGTCAGGGAGCCTGTTGGCACCCTGGAAGCTCTCGGCCGCGATCTCACTGCGAGCCTCGCCCGGCCAGCGCTGGACCTGGACGCTGAGCTGGTCCGTACCCATCGCATTCACCGGTACGGCGGCCGACCCCTCCTGGTCCATCGCGTTGTTGTCCCCTGCATGGACTCCAGCGGGAAGCACTTGCCTCAGTGTCGCGAGCACCTGCGCCTGGGACGGCTGGTGGTCCGGCTGAGCGGTGCGCATCGCGGCGAACAACCGCGACCAGTCGGGGTCGCTGACCAGCGCGGTGAGCTGCGCCGCCGACAGCGGCGGCGTCGATCGCGTGGTCTCCGCACCGGGTCCCCCGGTTGTCGAGTTGTCCTCAGTGAGCCACAGGTGCTCACCCTTGCGGGTCACCAGGCTCACATTCCACTGCAGCGAGGCCGGCTTGCCGGCCGAGCCACCGTAGCTGATCTTCTCGATGGCCACCGTGGAGCCGTCGGCACGAGTGGTCTGGTCACAGGTCCCACCCTTGGGGGGACTACCAGGCGTGCAGGTCGTCGGGGCCATCACGTTGCCGTCGTTCAGTGCAGCGGAGCCGAGGTCCAGCGACCCGGCACCGTGACCGTCGTCGAAGATCAGATGGGCCTGCGCCACAAGGGCGGGCCGGCCGCCACCCACCCCTGTGGCCCATGCTCCGCTGATCTGCCCCGGCGGCAGTGTTCGCTTGAGCAGGTCGAGGATCTGCTGACCGCTGAATCCGGTCGCCCCTCCGGCCACGACGGTGACCTGCTTCGGGCCATCCGTCCCACCGGCGAAGAGGGCAGAACCCCCGCCGATCAGGGCCAGTGCGGTGACACCGCTGACAACGGTGTACGCCACGCGCCGTCGGCGCAGCGCGTGTCCTCGGCGCAGACCGCGGTCGAGCAGTGATTGGGGCTCGATGTCGTAGCCCTGGCCGGCCCGGCGAAACGCGTCGCCGATCTTGTCTTCGAAGTCTGTGTCCATGGCAAACCGCCGTTTCATCGTCGGTCGGGAGCGTGGTCGAATGCGCGCGGTCAGAGCGCGACGAATATCGAGAGGTCGTCACCGAGCTGCGCCCGCAGCCGGGCGAGCGCGCGAAGCGAGTGGGCCCGGATCGCTCCGGGGCTGAGCCGCAGCGCGGCCGCGGTCTCCTCGACACTGCGGTCCTCCCAGTACCGGAGCACCAGTACCGCGCGGTCCCGGGCCGAGAGTTGGGCCAGGGCCGCGAGCAGTGTCACGCGCAGGGCGACATCGCCGTCGTCGTTCGAAGGAAGCTCGGGCGGGGAGGCGCTGGGCTGCTCACTGCTGCGCCGTAGCCGACGCCACGACAGGAACGTGTGCACCAGCATCGTCTGGGCATACGCGACCGGGTTGTCAGCCGCCGACACGCGGCGCCATCGTACGAAGATCCGGCCCAGGGTCTCCTGGACCAGGTCCTCCGCGAGATGGGTGTCACCCCCGGTCAGCAGGCAGGCCGAACGGTAGAGATGCCCGATCCGACCGGCGGAGAACTCCACGTACTCCTCGTTCGCCGCGCTTCGCTGGCTCACTAGCGTCCCCTCGCCGTAGCTCCCCTTCACACTCCATCGACGCTTCGACCCCTCCCCCTCGTTATGCGCGACACCGAGAGACTTTCCGGCGGCGAGATCAACGAGGCCGAGGAAGAACTGCACGGATACCATGGCCCCGGCCGCCCCGCAGGGGAACGGCGGAACCTTCTGCTCGTACACGATGTGATCTTCGCCATGTATCGGAGAATTGCGCCAACCCGCCCTCGGCGGGCAGGGTGTGGGTTCTGTCAGGCCTCGCGTACGGCATGACCGGGCACCCAGTCGGCATCTCACCAGGTGCTGGAGTTCCAGGAACTGAATGACAGTCAGCCGTACGCCGCCCGAGTTGGACCGCGTCCCGTTCCCACCGGGTCGTACCGGGCCCGTGTCTCCCGTGACCAGCGCGGGCGGAGACCAGTGTCAGGGGCGGAGATCGTCCGTGCGGTCACCTCACGGACGGCGCCGGAAGGAAAGCGTATGAACCGGATCTCGGTGCGGGGTGTGGCCGTGGCCTCCGCCACCGCCGTTACTGCCGTCGGAGCCGTGGTCGGCGTCGCCTCGGGCGACACCAAGCCGGCCTCGTCGGTCGCCGACGTCGCAGGCTCCACCCTCCTTGCCGACATCCCGTCGGGCCCGCAGGCGCAGACCATCAGCGACAACGTCGCCGCACAGGCCGACGCCCAGCAGGCCGACGCGACCGCCGCCGCGCAGAAGGCCGCCGCCGAGGCCACCCGCGTCAAGGCGGCAGCCGACGCGACGGCCAAGGCCAACGCGGAGAAGGCGGCAGCCGCCGCCAAGGCCGCACACGACGCCGCGGCGGCGGCGAGCCGCGCGAGCACCCGCGCCGCACTGGCCAAGACCTACAGCCCCGGCTCGCTGCAGGCGATGGCCCAGTCGATCATCGGCAACGCGACCCAGTTCCAGTGCTTCAGCAACATCGTCACTCATGAGAGCGGCTGGAACTACACCGCCACCAACGCCGGCTCCGGTGCGTACGGCCTGGTCCAGGCACTGCCCGGGGACAAGATGGCCTCGGCAGGCGCGGACTGGCGGACCAACCCGGCGACTCAGATCAAGTGGGGTGTCGGCTACATGAACAGCAGCTACGGCAGCCCCTGCGGCGCATGGGCCTTCTGGCAGGTGCACCGGTCGTACTGAGCCGGCGCACCCGTGTCGAAGCCCCCGATCCCTTCCGATCGGGGGCTTCGACATGTCTAGCCACCGCCACCGCCTCATGGACCGTCAACTCGCTTCCCGGAGCCGGATGCCGGGTGCCGCTGATCCTTTGCCAGCTCTTTACAACCAGATCGACCACTGCGTCGTCTCTCCGCCCGATCTGGAACACAGACCGCACAGAGAGAAGCTGTTCATGCGCAAGAGTGTCTTCACAGCCGTCGCCCTGGCCTGCACCGCGGTGCTGGCGGGGGCCGGGTCCGCCCTCGCTGCCGAGCCCAGCGCGAGCGCCACTCCGGCACCGGCCGGTGCCGGCCCGACCGCCAGCGTCTCCCCCGCGCCCGCCGGCGGCACCGGGGCGGCTCCGACGGCCTCGACGAGCCCCGCCCCGTCCGTCGTCGTGCCCAAGGGCGCGCCCGACACGGGGGTGCCGCCCCTGGCCACCAACGGCGGCAACAGCGCGACGACGGACGCGGCCGTCGGCGGTGCGGCCGGGGTGGTCCTGCTCGCCGGGGCCGGCACCATCGTGCTGCGTCGCAGGTCCAAGGCTCAGGGCTGATTTTGCGGGCACACCGTACAGCCGCAGCCCTGGCCGCGCTGGCCGCGCTGACTGTCTCGCTGACCGCCGGGTGCGGCGCGGCGCAGCAGCCGGACACCGGCCCGAGCCCGGCCACGACCATGTCGCAGTCCGGCTCTCCGGCTGCTCCGCCCGCGGCCGGGGCGGCGTCGTCCCCGACGCCGATCGCGCGGTCGGTTCCGGTGCGGCTGCAGATCCCCAGCATCGGGGTCGACACGCCCGTCATCCAGCTCGGACTGGCCGCCGACGGGAGTGTGCAGGTGCCGCCCATCGCGGCGAACTCCCCGGCCGGCTGGTACCGGGGGTCCGTGACGCCCGGTCAGATCGGGGCCTCGGTGATCCTGGCCCATGTGACGGTCGGCAGGTACGGGGACGGGGTGTTTCTGCACCTGTCCCGGCTGAAGCAGGGCGACCGCATCGTCGCCCTGCTCCAGGACGGCGCGTCGGCCGCGTACACCGTGGACTCGGTGCAGACGGTCGCCAAGACGCAGTTCCCGACGAACGCGGTCTACGGGACCGTCGACCGTCCGGTTCTGCGACTGATCACCTGTGGCGGCCCCCGTGACAGCGGGGGCGGCGGCTACCTCGACAACGTGGTCGTCTACGCCTCGCTGGCCACCGCGGGCCAGTAGTCCTCCGGACCCCTGCGTTCCGGGCCTGTGGGCCGTCCGGGCCGGTGAGCCGTCCGCTCACCGGCCCGGCGTCGAGCCACGCCAGACCTACCGCGTGATCGGGACGGCTTCGGGGTCACCAGGGGATGACGCCGTCGTCCTCGAAGAACGAACCGCGCGGGCCGTCGTCGGGCAGCGTGGCGAGCCGGATCACTGTGGCTGCGCCCTGCTCAGGGGTACGGGGTCCGTGGAAGCCGTTGAAGTCGGTCGCGACCAGGCCCGGCGAGGCTGCGTTGATCAGGATGTTCGTGTCGGCGAACTTCCGGGCGTACTGCACCGTGACGGCGTTGAGGAACGACTTCGACGGCGCGTAGGCCGCCATGACGGGACCGACCTCGATGTCCGGGTCCGCCTGCCGGGTCAGCGAGCCGACCGCACTGGAGACGATGACGATGCGTGGCGCCGTCGAGCGCCGCAGCAGCGGCAGCATCGCATTGGTCACCCGGATCACACCGATGACGTTGGTCTCCACGACCGTGCGGACCAGGTCGAGGTCGAGTGTGGTCGGGTCCTGCTCCCACCCCGGACCCATCTCCCCCGAGATGCCGGCGTTGTTGATCAGGACGTCCAGGCGCCCGGCCTGACGTTCGATCAGTTCTGCGGCAGCGGTGACGCTCTGGTCGCCGGTCACGTCCAGCGGCACCCCGAACGCGTCCACCCCGGCGGCGCGCAGCTTCTCCACGGCGGTCTCGCGCCGGGCCTCGTCGCGGGCTCCCACACCCACGCGGTACCCGAGGAGCCCCAGCCCGTTCGCGATTGCGTAGCCAATTCCCTTGTTCGCGCCGGTGACCAGCGCGATCTTCGTTTCGCTCATACCGTTGATGTTCGCTCGCGGACGAGCGCCGCAGCCAACACCGATACGGTGTCCTGTCATACCCGGTAGGTATCACTGAGCTATGCTGCGGCCGTGGACACCCTGGAGACCCGCGAGTTGAGGTACTTCGTGGCCGTGGCCGAGGAACTGCACTTCGGCCGCGCGGCAGAGCGCCTCGGCATGGCACAGCCACCGCTGTCCCGGGCGATCCAGCAGCTTGAGCGGCGCCTCGGCGTCTCCCTGCTGGAACGTGACCGCCGCGGCGTCTCCCTGACCGGGGCCGGAGAGGTGCTGCTGCACGAGGGCCGCGCAGCCCTCGACGCGACCAGCGCCGCCGCTCGCCGCACCCGTCGCGCCGGTGGCGCCGGCGGGCCGGACGGCTCCCGCAATCGCCTGGTGCTGGCGGTGAAGGCCGCCGCCGCTCACGAACTGCTGCAGAAGCTTCTCGACGCCTACGCGGCCGAGCCCGACGCCGCCGAGATCGAGGTGCTGCCGTGCGGCATCAACGAGCAGGGAGAGCTACTGCGCGATGGCCGTGCCGATGTGGCGCTCATGCACACGCCGTACAACTCCCTGGCCGGGTTCGACAGCGAGGAACTGATGACCGAGGGGCAGATCGCCGTCCTGCCGGCCGGACACCCCCTCGCCGCTCGCAGGACGCTGTCCCTGGCCGAGGTCAGCGGCGTCCCCGATCTTCCACTCGCCCGCTGGCCCCACGACGGCGGCTACCCACCCGGCCCGGGCCCCGAGGTCCACAACCAGACGCAGCTGGCCCAGCTGATCGCCCTCGGACGCACCGCGGCCGTCCTCCCCGACTCCGCCCGCGCCTGGCTGTGGGCCGAGCATGCCGCCGTCCCCGTGACCGACGCACCGCCCGTCGTCACCCACATCGCCTGGCCGGCACACAGCCGTTCCCTGGCCCTCGCCGGACTGATCCGCACGGCCTCGCGACTGTGAAACCGAGCTGCCCGGTGTCGTGTCAGGAGTCGAGAGGGCGGGGAAGCGCGGACATCAGCACCTGGCTCTCCAGGGGGTTGCCGTAGTCCCGCGAGGACACGATGAGCCCGTCGACCACGCGGACGACGTTGATGTAGCCCAGCGTGAACGGTTCCCGGTTCGCGGTCAGATGGCCATGGACGCGGAACTCGGCGATGACGACCTCCGGGTCGGCGGTGTCGTGCAGCGTCACGCCGTCCACCGAGTCATAGGTCCACAACCCCTCGACGGCTTTCATCCGCGTGCGTATCGTCTCGCCCCCTTCGGTCCGGGACGGGAAGCCGGGCCGGGTGAAGGGCATCTCCACAACGACGTCCGGGGCGTAGAGGTCGGCGAGGTCGCTGCGGGTGCCCTCGACCGTGGTACGCAGAAGCAGTGCCACGGTCTCGCGCGGGGTGCGGACGAGCGGAGCGGGGTCGAGAGAGGACATCAGGAATCCTTCGAGATCGGCGTGTTCGGCGCAGTGGACAGCACAGCGCTACCGGGGGGTGCGCACGGATAGAATCGGAACGATCGCCCCGCTTCGAATATACGGAACGGTCGCCCCGGTTGTCTACGGTGAGCGTCCCCCGCCCCCATGCCGAGGAGTGCCATGTCCGCGATGAGTGAACCGCCGCCCGAAGTGACCGCCCGCGAGAGCCGGCCTCTGCGTGCCGACGCGCGCCGCAACCGCGCCCGCGTCCTGGAGGCCGCACGCGAGGTCTTCGCCGCGGAGGGCCTGGCGGTGCCGCTGGACGAGATCGCCCGTCGCGCCGGGGTCGGCGCCGGGACGGTCTACCGTCACTTCCCCACCAAAGAGGCACTGTTCGAGGCCGTGGTCACCGACCGCATCAAGGCGCTGACGGAGGTCGGGCGCGAGGCGCTGGCGGATATCGCCGCAGGCGGGGATCCAGGTGAGGCGTTCTTCGGCTATCTGGCCGTGGTGGTCGCCGACGCGGGGACCAAGATGGATCTCGCCGACGCCCTCGTCGGCGCCGGGGTCGACCTGCAGCGGGCCACCCTCGACGCGGCCGGCGACCTGCGCGGCGCGCTCGGCGAACTGCTGGCCCGCGCCCAGTCCGCCGATGCGGTCCGGACCGACGTCGACGTCGCCGACCTGCACGCCCTCGTGGCAGGCGCGGTCGCGGCCGAACGGTCCCGCGGAGCAGGTGCCCGCCCGGGTCGGCTCACCCGGATCATCAGTGACGGGCTGCGTACGGCCCGGACCACCGGACCCTGACGGTGCGTTCCCTGACTCAGCGGCTGGAGTAGTGACTGGTCAGCGCGGACCAGACGATGAGCACGTCCAGCGCCTCGCGCGGGCCCGCCGCCTGGAAGCGCACCGTGCGGGCGCCGGTGCGCTCGGTGCCCGGCACCAGCGCCACCAGCTCCGCGGCGCCGCTGGGCCGCAGATCGGCTTCGATGACCAGCTCGCTGGGAACGGCCAGCGGCCGGACCGCCCCGCAGGAGGCGTTCGCCACGGCGCGGGCCGCCCCCGCGGCGATGGCCTCCCGGGCGGCCGCCGGGTGCCTGCTGCGCACGGCGGTCCGTCCGCGCGCGGTCTTCACCGGGACGGTGACCACACCGGGGAACGCCTTCTCCGCGACCGCGCAGATCACGTCGTCGCCGGTCACCAGCCCCAGCGGGACCCCGGCCGCCGCCACGAGCAGGGCATTGAGTTCGGCCTCGCCGATGGAACCGGCGTTGAGCCGCACATCAGTGAACGCACCGCCGCTGTAGGTGTGACCCAGCACGCCGGCCGGGTCCGCCGCCCCGGCGTGGTAGCCGACGAACAGCACCACCCCGGTCTGCGGTGTCAGTTCCTGCAGCATGTCCAACGGCTTCGGATCGCCGACCACATAGTCGGCGCGCCGGTCGAGTTGCTCGCCAAGGAGGTTGTCCGCCGACCCGTGGCTGTCGTTGACGACCACGGAGGTGGCGCCACCCTCGAAGGCGCCGGCCACCGCGGCGTTCGCCTCCGCGGTCATCAGCGCCCGCGCGATCGGGTAGTCGTGCCCCCCTGGGTGGATCTGCTGCCGCGTCGCGATGCCCGCGACACCTTCGAGATCCACCGATATCAGCACGTTCACCCGGAAGCCCCATTCCCACCGCACCGTCGTTCCACCGCCCCCAACCTAACTCCTCCGCTCTCGCCCCGTGCCCCATCGGTCACTTCGCCCCCTCCGACAGCCGGTGCTCCCCCTGAAATCGGCGAGGCAATCCGCGGGTCGGCAATCTGGACCGCGCCCGGCCCGCCGCGCCGGTCGGCCCGTAGCGTCAGCGGATCTGGCGGCGGACCAGATCGTGGAAGGGGCTGCCGGGATCGGCGAGCAGTTCGGCCGGCGGTCCCTGCTGGACGACCCGGCCGTGTGACATGACGAGGACCCGGTCGGCGTCCATGACGGTGGACAGCCGGTGGGCGATCACCACGCGGGTGGCCCGCAGCCCGCGGGTGCTCTCGATCACGACCCGCTGGGTCGCGTTGTCCAGCGCGCTGGTGGCCTCGTCGAAGAAGAGGATGCGCGGGCGGCGGATCAGCGCCTGGGCGATCATCAAGCGCTGCCGCTGCCCGCCCGAGACCGTGCCGCCGCCGTCGGAGAGCACCGTGTGCATGCCCATCGGCATCAGCTTGACGTCCTCGGCCAGGCCCGCCATCTCGGCGGCCTCCCAGGCCTCCTCCAGCGAGAAGGTCTCGGCGCCGCGGATGCAGTCCAGGATCGAGCCGGTGAACGGCTGGGCGTTCTGCAGCACGACTCCGCACTGGCGGCGCACGGCGGTCCGGTCCAGGGACGCCAGTTCCTGGCCGTCGTAGCGCACGCTGCCGGAGGTCGGCCGGTCGAAGCCGATGAGCAGCCGGAGCAGGGTCGACTTGCCGCTGCCACTGGCCCCGACGATCGCGACGAACTCACCCGGACGCACCCGGAACGACACGTCGTCGAGCACCAGCGGCCCGTCCTCGCTGTAGCGGAACGACAGCTGTCCGACCTCGATCTCGCCGGACAGGACGCCGGGCGCGGTGCTGCCGCCGCCGGACTCGGGGACCGCGTCGAGCACCGGCCTGATCTGCTCGTACAGCGGCAGGACCGAGGCGGCGGAGATCAGCGCACCGGTGAGCTGCGTCACCGAGGTCAGCACCATCGTCACGGCGGTGCTGAAGGTGAGGAAACCGCTCGCCGACAGGGTCCCGCGGGCCGGGCCCGCGAGCAGCATGAACATCAGGAGCGTGCAGAACGGCAGATAGAGCGCATTGGTGACCGTGATCAGGTTCTTGATCCGGCCCGCCCGGCGCTGCATCTCACGGCTGCGGGCGAACTCACCGGCCCAGGCCGCGTAGGCGAAGTTCTCAGCCGCGGCGGCGCGCAGTTTGGGCAGTCCGCGCAGCGTCTGGAAGGCCTGGTTGTTGAGCTTGTTGGTGAGCACGACCAGCCGGCGCTGCCAGCGCAGCTGCCACAGGCCCAGCGCGAGGAACACCGTGCCGATGACGGCCACCATGGCGACGGCGGTCAGCGCGAGCGGGACGCTGTAGCACAGCAGCAGCACGACGTTCACCGTTCCGACCGTGCCGGCCTGCACGGCCACCGAGCTGATGCCCGACAGCACGCGCCGGATGGCACTGATCCCCATCGCCGCCGTGGCGAGTTCTCCGGTGGAGCGCGCAGCGAAGAAGCCTGTCGGCAGGCGCAGCAGCCGGTCCCAGACGGCCGGTTGCATGGTGGCTTCGATCCGCCCCTCCATGCGCAGGATGGAGATGTTCTCCAGCAGCATGAACGCGGCGGACAGGACGGTGGTGGCCACGATCGCCAGCGAGGTCTGGACGATGAGGCTCTTCTCGGCGTTCGGCACATAGGTGCCGAGGACCTGTCCGGTCGCGATCGGGACCATCGCGCCGAGAAGCACCGTCACCAGGCCGCCGAGGACCAGGGTGCACAGGTCCGGCCGGGTGCCGCGCAGGCTGAAGCGCAGCAACCGCCATGCGGGCAGCGGCTGTTCCGGCAGCGGGCGGTAGAACATGACCGCCTGGGTCTCGAACTCCGCCGCGTTCGCGCGGCTGATGCGCGTCCGCCGACCGCTGCCGGGTTGCACGGCCTCGTAGCGGCCGCGCCGCCACAGCAGCGCGACCGGGGCTCCGTTCGCGGTCCGGTGCCCCACCAGCGGACCGGCGTTCTCCCGCCACCAGCTGCCGGTGAGCCTGACCGCGCGGGTGCGGAAGCGCGAGCTCAGGGCGATCCGCTCGACCGGCCCCAGCCGCTCGTTCGACGCATCGCTCCCTGAGGGCGCGGGCACGGGCGCGGTGACGGTGATCCCGGCGGCGGCCGCGACCGCGCGGCAGACGGCGAGGGCGGCGTCGTCGGACCCCGCGGCCGGACGTCCCCTGGTCCCGGCCGAGGTGTTGATGGAGGCGAGCAGCACCCGGTCCGCCTGCGCCCTGACTGCCTCGCCGGCTTTGATGCCGGCCGCCGTGCGGTCCTCGTGGGCGCGCTCCAGCTCGTCGATCCGGTGATCCACCGCGACCATCAGCCGGGTCTGCTGGTCGACCAGGCGTTGCCACATCGCGGTGTCGATGAGCAGGTCCCTGGCGGTCGCCGGGCCGAACTCGGCGCCGTACCGCAGGCTGCCGGGGTTCACCGACATCCACAGGATGCCGTCGTCGGACGGGCCGTCGTCCATGGGGCCGTCACCCGGCGGCGCCGCCCCGTCGGCCGGCGTTTCCAGCACCGCGCGAAAGCTCCGTCCGATGCCTCGCGCGAAGGCGTCCTCCAGCGGGCTGAGCGGCTGTTCGGCGCCGCCGTACGACCAGGGGCCGGACCCGTCGGGGCGCCACAGCTCGCGCAGCTGGATCCGGTGCAGCACGCATCCCTGCAGGGGCCTGCCGATGAGCGTGTGCCGGGGGCCGGTGACGGGTCCGAGCAGCAGCGTTCCCGTTCCGAGCCGGCTGAGGAAGTGCCAGCGGCCCTGCTCGGCGGCGTCGACCGCGAACAGGTCCATCGCGCCGTCCACGACCAGCCAGAGCACGTCGGGACCCTCCGGCGTCAGGCTGCGCAGGCCGGCGCAGTCGACCGGCTCGCCCAGACCGCCGAGGGCGCCGACCACCACGTCGACCGGCGGCCAGGGACCGGCGGCCACCGGGTACTGAACCGATGTCACGTCGGTTCCCCCCGAACCCCACTGCTCAGCAACTCCATGCCCACCGAACTCCATCCCTGCCGGACTCCCCCCGCCCGTCGAACTCCATGCCGCCGACATCAGTGCTCACGGACCAGCTCGGCGTACCGCCCCCCGGCGGCGAGCAGGTCCTCGTGCCGCCCGCGCTGCACCACGGTGCCGTGGTCCAGCACGACGATCTCGTCGCTGTCGCGCACCGTGCTCAGCCGGTGCGCGATCACGACGCACGCGCAGCCGCGCCGGCGTACGTTGTCGATGATCACCTGCTCGGTCTCCGCGTCCAGGGCGCTGGTCACCTCGTCCAGGACCAGGACGCTGGGCCCTCGCACCAGCGCCCTGGCTATCTCCAGCCGCTGGCGCTGCCCGCCGGAGAAGTTGCGTCCGTCCTGCTCCACCCGACTGTGGATGCCGCCGGGACGCCTGGACACGGCGTCGTACACCGCCGCGTCCCTGAGTGCGGTGCTGACGGCCTCGTCCGGGATCGAGGGATCCCACAGCGTCACGTTGTCGCGGACCGTGCCCTCGAACAGGAAGACGTCCTGGTCGACGAAGGAGACCGAGGCCGACAGCGAACTGCGCGGGATCTCCTCCAGGCGCTGCCCGTCGATCCGGATCTCGCCCTGCCAGGGCTGGTAGAGCCCGGAGATGAGCCGGGACACCGTCGACTTGCCGCTGCCGGATCCGCCGACCAGCGCCACCTGCCGGCCGGGCCCCACCGACAGCGAGAAGTCGGTGAGCAGCGGCTTGTCGAGCGGGTTGTACCCGAAGGTGACGCCGTCCAGGGTCACGTGGCCGCTGAGCCGGCGGGTGCTCGCGGCCGGCTCGCGCCGCGAGTACAGCGGGTCCACCGGGAAGCTCTCGACGTCCTTGAGCCGGGCCATGTCGGCCGCGAAGTCCTGGATCCGGCCGGCCACGCCGTTCAGCCGGGTGACCGGTCCGGTGAAACTGGTCACCAGGGCCTGGAAGGCCACGAGCAGACCGATCGAGATGCCGCCGTCCACCGCTCGCTGACCACCGATCAGGAGGATCAGCGCGCTGTTGAGCGCGGCGAGCGTGGGGGCGACCACGGCCAGCGCCGCGCTGGGCACGCCGAGCCGCTGCTGGCCGTCCAGGGTCAGCGAGTGCTGGCCCGCCCAGCGGCGGAAGTACCCGTTCTCGGCGCCGGTGGCCTTCATCGTCTCGATCAGCTGGAGTCCGCTGTAGGAGGTGTTGGTCAACCGTGCGCTGTCGGCGCGCAGCTTCTGGACGCCGGTGGCCCTGATGCGTACCACCAGCCGCAGTGCCACCACGTTGAGCAGCGCGACCAGCACCCCGAGAACCGTCAGCTGGGGATCGTAGGTCCACAGCAGCAGCGCGTAGAGGATCACCACCAGGGCGTCCACCCCGGCGGCGGCGAGATCCCTGGCCAGGGTCTCGGCCACGGCGTCGTTCGACTGCAGCCGCTGGACCAGGTCGGCCGGGTTGCGCTGGGCGAAGAAGGTGACCGGCAGCCTGAGCAGGTGCCGCAGGAACCGGGCGCTGCTCAGCGTGGAGGAGATCATGCGCCCGCGGAGCAGGTTCGCCTGCTGCAGAGCGGTCAGCCCGGCGGTCAGCAGCACCATCACGGCCATCGACGCGAACAGCACCGGCAGCAGCGACGTCTGGTTGCCGATCAGGAACATGTCGATGTACGTACGGCTCAGGGCCGGCAGCACCGCACCGACGACGACCAGCAGGAAGCTGGCGAGCACTGCGGCCAGCATCGGGCCGGAGGTGCCGCGCAGCCGCGCCGGCAGGGCGCGGAGGATCCCCGGCCGCCGGCCGGACCGGCGGAACCCGTCACCGGGCTCGAAGGTCAGCACGACACCGGTGAAGCTGGAGTCGAAGTCCTCCGGCGAGACGAAGCGACGGCCGCTGCCGGGATCGTTGATGTGCACGCCCCGGCGGCCGAAGCGACGGCCCATGCCGTCGTAGACGACGAAGTGGTTGAACTCCCAGAACAGCACGGCGGGTGCCTGGACCTGGGCCAGGGCGGCCGGTTCCATCTGCATGCCCCTGGCCGCGAGGCCGTACCCGCGGGCCGCCTTGAGCAGGCTGCTGGCGCGGGAGCCGTCGCGGGACACCCCGCAGGCGATCCGCAGTTCCTCAAGCGGCACATGGCGGCCGTGGTGGCCGAGCACCATCGCCAGGGAGGCGGCACCGCACTCCACGGCCTCCATCTGCAGAACGGTGCGGCTGCGCACCGCTTTCGGTCTTCTGGGCCTGCGCCCTCTCGGGGCCGGCCCGTTCGGACGGTGTCTCCCGCGCCCCGGCAGCGGCGGCAGCGGTTCCGTCCCGGCGGGTTCGTGGTGCGCGGTCACGGCAGGAGCCAATCGATCGGATGCTGGGCGGTGAGCTGGATGGCACCACTGACCAGCGTCGTGGCATCGATCGGGTACGGGGGACCCTGGGCCGACGACCACGCGTACCCGGACGGGGCGGGCCCCGAGCGGTCCAGCTGGACCGTGACGGCCACCGGTTGGCCCTGCGCCGAGAACTGCGCGCCCAGCTGGCTGTCCCCGAGGAAGTCGGTGATCTGCTGCTGCGTCTCGGGAACCCGGCCGACCGCCAGGACGCGCCCGCGCAGCACGCCGTAGTGCTGAGCGGGCACCGACTGCACGGTCAGGTCGACGGCGGCGCCCACCGGGATCGTCGATCCGCCGCTCGGCGCGTACAGCACCGCCAGCAGCGGGTCGGTGGGGCTGTTGACGCGCTCCAGCGTCGCCAGATCCGCCCCGGTGGCGACGACGGCACCGATCCTGGCCGTCAGTACGGTCAGCCGGCCCGCTGCCACCGTGCGCACGGTCTCCACGGTCCGGTCGGTGCGAACGCTCAGCAGAGGCGCCCCGGTGGACAGCATGTCGCCCTCGTTGGCGAATACGGATATCACCTGACCCGCGACGGGACTCTGCAGTGTGTAACTGCCTTCCGCGAAGGTCAGGATTCCGGGCGCGCTCATCCGGGGCGACACCGTGCCGGTCACCGCCCAGGAACACGCCGCCGCCATAACCGCCACCACGACCGCAAGCACCAGCCGGCCCTGCGGTCTGGCCAAATGCACCGGTATATCGAGTTCCTCGGGCGACTGGAGTTTGGAAAGCGCTTTCTGGCGGAACTGCACTGACTATTCCTTCGACTGCACCGGCGCCGGCCGGACGCAACAGCGCCCGGCCGCACCACACGAAATTCCGACGCCCGGTCGAGCCGGCTGCGGGGCCCGGTCAGGGGGGTACCTGAACCCCGCAGCCGACACGCGCGCTACGGGCTGTGACGCCCGTGGCGGTTCCGGCTGTCAGAGACCGGCGAGACCGGTGACCTGACCCGGGACCAGGCTGGTGACCTGCGAAACCGTCTGCGAGATGGAGATCGGCAGGACGGACTCGGCGGCACCGAGGACCGGCGTGGTGACGCCGGAGACGTCGAGGCCGAGCAGGCCGACGCCGCCCGACACGTTGTCCAGGTCGCTGTCGGAAATCTCGCGGGTCTCGACCTGCGGCGTGAAGTCCTTACGCATGACTTGCGTTTCCCTTCAATACTGTGGAGTGCTTCTGAATGATTTCGGCCGGGCCTGGAGGACGCCATGCCGGCCGGTGCAACGGTCGCCTGGACCCCAGACCCCATAATTCGGATCCGGAATCCAGTCCTTCGACTTCCGCCGACTGCACGATCAAACCATCCCGACAGGCATTCCGTCCAGTCAGCCCGTCGTATTTTCAGTGAACGTTTCCGCACTTCAGGCACGATGCCGTGCAGTATTGGCCACGGAATTGTGACGACTCCTTCACAAGCTTCCCCATGCCAATTCCGGCGACCCCGGAAAGGCATTTCAAAGCGAATGCGCCGCTAGGCCGCCCACCCCGGGGGATGAACGGCCCCGCCGATCACACAAGCCGCCTCCGGACCATCGACTGATCGGAGGTCAGCTCCCGTCGGCGACCTGGTCCAGGCGGTACACCCGTCCTTCGGCGTCCCGGCGGATGCCGAACAGCTGCTCCGGATGCCGGTTCAGGGCGCTCGCCAGTCCCGCCAGAGTGTTCACCGACGTTCCCGCGCCCGCGCTCAGCGGGGACGTGGTGGTCACCACGGCGTCGGGCAGCACGCTCAGCCACTGCGTCACGCCGGTGGGGGTGAGCTGTCCCCGCACGCAGGCCACCGGCACGGCGCTGAGCAGCGCATCCACGCCCGGGGCGAGACCGCCCGGCAGTTGGAGCGTATGCAGCCGCACCAAGGTCTCCCCCGCCTGGGCCGTCGCGCAGGCGACCACCGCGCCGGGGCCCGGCACCGTCGGCGTCGCCGACGCCGGGGGTCCGGCCGGTATGACGCGACTGGAGGCGGTGGGCGCGGCCGGGCCACCCGGGCGGCTCGGGGCCGCCGACCTGACCGGCTCGGCGGGACGCGAAGGACCGGGCGTCGCGTCCGCGATCCCCGGCGCGGACGCGGACGGGATCCCGCCCGGCACCTGCGGAACCGGTCGCGGCGCGGGCCCGAAGCCGCCGGAGAGCGCGAACGCCGTCCCGCCGACCAGCAGCCCCGACAGGGCCAGGGTCGGCACGGCCAGCAGCCGTCGCCGGCTCCGGCGCTCCGCCAGGCGACGCACCTCAGGTCCGCTCATCGGCGGTTCCCCCGCCGCGCTCGCCGCGAGGCCGCGCAGCGACTCCCGAAAGCGCTCATTCCGTTCGCTCATCACGCTGACATTTCCATCAGGTCATCGGACAGATGCTTGGCCAGGGTCGCCCGAGCCCGGGACAGGCGGACCTTCACGGTGCCCTCCGGCGCCCCGGTCTCCCGGGCGACCTCGGCCACCGGCAGGTCGCACAGGTAGTGCAGGACAACCACGCGACGCTGCTCCTCGGGTATCTTGCGCAGCGCTGCCACCAGCGCGGCGTACTCCGGGCCCGGGCCCGGGGCATCGGGCGGGGCGCCATGGCGGAACACCGCCAGCAGGGAGCTGCGGGTCCGCCGCCACCTGCTGACCGCCAGCCGCCAGGCCACGGTGCGCACCCACGCCTCGGGGGCCTGGGCCGCGGACAGTTCCTCGCGCCCGTTCCAGGCGCGGACGAAGGCCTCCTGGACGACGTCCTGCGCCTCGGCCAGGTTCCCGGTCATCGCATACAGCTGACCGACCAGCCGCGACCAGCTGCCGGCGTAGAAGTCGTCGAACTCGTCAGGCGACAAGCGCTCCCGCTCCCTGCTCCGTCGGTACCCGGCCCATCCCGCTGTGCGCGGAACCCCGAGTACCGGGCGCAGCCACTTCGGCCGCGCACTCCCTTCGCCACGATGCCGCTCCCTCGGACATCGATCCGAACATCCTGCCGAACCCTGGCGCCGAGGCCCCGGTCGGGGTCGGCACCGGACCGGCGCGCCACGCGTCATGGGATGGGGGGAGTCGCCATCGCCGCACGGCATGCACCGGTCCGGAGTCTGTCATCGCCCTGACCGCGTCGGCCCGGCAGGCTGAGCAACCGGACGAGGTCCGCGGTCACCGGGCTGATCCGGCGCGGCGGCGAGGTGCCGATCGGTGCACGCAACACGCATGAGGCCTTGCTCCTGGGGCTGGACTGCGAACAGAGGAACGATTCATGCCCTCTACGCAGCCCGGCACCGTCCCGGTTACATCCATCGCCTCGAATTTTTCGTGACCTGGCTCACATCCACGCGCGCATCCACCCACAGCATCCACCCACAGCGTCGGAACGAGGCCGCGGTTCACTCCGAATCGTGCGGATGCCGCAAAGGTCTACCGGGGACGATGTACGCACGTTCCGGGCTGATTCGCCCGGTCTTCGCGCCGGCATCACCGTGGTTCACAGGGTCCACGCGTCCATCCCGCAGAACCATCACATCCTCGGCGGTTCATCAGTGCCGCGACGGGGAAACGGAACCGCTTGCCCCATCCGGCGGCCCCTCCACGTCTTTGCCCAACGCAGAACTCCCCGCAGACCCCCGATGTGCCGGCGGTCGTAGGGTCGTGTGGCCGGGCGCTCCTGCGGGACGCCCTTCGCCTGCGACGAGACGGCAGCGCGGAGCATCACCCCCCGGGTTCTGGCCGGGGGTTGAAAAGGAAGACATCAGCGTGGCAATGAACGTCAGCTACGGGGATCGATACGGCTGGACAGTGGTCCAGGTGACCGGAGAGGTCGACATCACCGGAGTCGCGGCGCTGCGCGAGCGACTGCAGCGGCTGATCGCCGGAGGGTGCGACCGGGTCGTCATCGACCTGAGCATGCTCGCCTTCTGCGACTCCACCGGGTTCGCCGTGCTGGTGGCCGTCCGCCGCCTGCTGGTCGCGCGCGGCGGGAGGCTGCGACTGGTACTCCCCGGGCCGGACACGCACGTCCGCAAGGTGCTCGCCTCGTTCGGCATCGAGAAGCTCTTCGAGGTGTACCCCTCGGCGGGCGAGGCCCTGACCGTCGGGAACGACACACCCGGCGCGCTCCGGGCCGCGCTGCCGAGGCAGCGGAACGACACGTCCCAGTCCGCGGACTGACGTCCGGTCCGGGGCGGACCGCGGCGACCGTGCGGTCCGCGCAGGAGACGGGGCGGGACATTCCGCTACCAAACCCTCACACATCCTTGGTTGTCAGCGAATTCGCTGACATGAGCAGAATCAAGGCTGCTTGGTTCCGGAGCCGCCGGGAACCGGAACGCTCGCGACAGGAGCCCTTCACCGTGCGGTCCCGCTCACCCCACCCGTCCGCCACCGGCGTGCCGCCGCAGGACGCCGCCGACGCGGCCGGTCCCGGCGGCGGTACCGGCGGCGTCCTGTCGAACCGCGACATCTCCCTGGTACGGGCCAGCCTCGCGGCCGTCGAGCCTCAGGCCGCGGACCTGGCCGCCTACTTCTACGCGACCCTCTTCACCCGCTACCCGCAGGTCCGCGAGCTGTTCCCGCCCGGCATGGACCTGCAGCGCGGGCGACTGCTGCACGCGCTGCTGCGCATCGTCGACCTGGTCGACGATCCCGGGAACCTGGTGCGCTTCTGCTCCCATCTGGGCCGGGACCACCGCAAGTTCGGCACCCGGAGCGAGCACTACGCCCCGGTCGGGGAGTGCCTGCTGGCCGCCCTGGAACGGTTCGCGGGCCCGGCCTGGAACACCGAGGTGGCCGCCGCCTGGACCCGCGCCTACACCGCCGCCGCGCAGGTGATGTCCCGGGCCGCCGAGGACGACGCCCGCAGCCGACCCGCGGTCTGGCACGCCCGGATCGTCCACCACGTGCAGCACGGCTTCGGGCTCGCCGAGATCACCGTGCAGCCGGAGACGCCCTACCACTACACCGCCGGGCAGTACCTCAGCATCGAGACCCCGTGGTGGCCCAAGCAGTGGCGCTACTACTCGCCGGCCAACGCGCCACGCCCCGACACCACGATGACGTTCCACGTCCGGGCCGTACCGGGCGGCTGGGTCAGCAACGCCCTGGTGCGGCGCGCCGCCGTCGGCGACGTGATCAGGCTCGGCCCACCGCTCGGCGACATGACGCTCGACCCCGGCGCCGGCAGGGACATCGTCTGCGTGGCCGGCGGCACCGGGCTCGCGCCGATCCGGGCCATGGTCGAACACGCCGCCCAGAGCGGCTGGGAGCGACGGATGGAGCTGCTGATCGGAGCACGGACGGCGGACGAGCTCTACGGGCTCGAATCCATGCTGCGCCTGGCCCAGCGCAACCACTGGCTCAGCGTGCGTGCCGCGGTCTCGCACGAGGACATTCCCGGCGCCGGCGGATCACTGCCGCAGGTACTGGCCGAGAACGGCCCCTGGCACCGGTACGAGGCGTATCTCAGCGGACCGCCGCCCATGATCACCACGGCCGCCCGGGTGCTGTCGCGATATGGGGTCCCCCCGGCCCGCATCCACCACGACCCGTTCGGCGCGCCCGCGCTGTCCGCCGTGTGAGCCCGTCCTCCTCGACCCTTTCGTCACCGACCTGGAGTGCTTCACCCTTGCTGTTCCAACGCCAGCACGCCGCCGCTTCTCACCGTCGTCCACCCGCGCCCGCCCCGGAGCCCGCCGGGAGGCTGGAGGCCGCCGAGAGTTTCATCCGTCAGTTCGCACGGGAGAACCCCGAGTCGGGCGACCCCGGGCGCCGGCTCCGCGCGGTCCGCGCGTCCATCGAGACACACGGGACCTACGAGCAGACCTCCGAGGAGCTGACCTTTGGCGCCAGGGTCGCCTGGCGCAACGCCGCGCGCTGCATCGGCCGGCTGTACTGGCGCAGCCTGATCGTGCGCGACCTGCGGCATCTGCGGCATCCGGACGACATCGCCGAGCAGTGTGCCGAGCATCTGCGCCTGGCCACCAACGGCGGCCGGATCCGACCCGTCATCAGCGTCTTCGCGCCGGACCGACCGGAGCGCCCGGCAGCACGGCTGCTGAACGAACAGCTCGTGCGCTACGCGGACGACCGGCGCAGCGCGCGGCGGCTCTCGCTGGCACGGGAACTGGGCTGGAACGGCGGCAAGGAGGAGTTCGACGTGCTGCCGCTGCTGATACAGGCGGGACCCGACCGTTCACCGGAGTACTACGAACTGCCCGCGGACGCGGTCATGGAGGTGGCACTGCACCACCCGCACCACCCCGGTTTCGCCGGCCTGGGCCTGCGCTGGTACGCCGTGCCCGCGGTCTCGGACATGACCCTGGAGATCGGTGGGATCAGCTACCCGGCGGCGCCGTTCAACGGGTGGTACATGGGCACCGAGATAGGGTCCCGGAATCTGGGCGACACGGACCGCTACAACCTGCTGCCGACGGTCGCCGCCCTGTTCGGCCTGGACACGGCGAACGAACGCAGCCTGTGGCGGGACCGGGCGCTGGTGGAGCTGAACCTGGCGGTGCTGCACTCCTTCGAGAAGGCCGGTGTGACCATGGCCGACCACCACACCGAGTCGGCACGGTTCCTGGCCCACATCGAGAGCGAGCGCCGGCACGGCCGCTCCGTCCCCGCGGACTGGAGCTGGATCGTGCCGCCGCTCTCCGGTTCGGCGACACCCGTGTTCCACCGCACCTACGACCCGCCGGACGAGACCCTACGCCCGGCGTTCCTGCACCGCTCCGAATTCCGCTGACGGTCGCCCCGGCGGGCGGGGCGGATCCGGGTCCATGCCCTCAGCTCCTGACACCGCCGCAGGAGCCGCGCAGGATCAGGCGCGTGGGCACGGTGCACGGCGGGATCGCGGCGGGGGCCTGCGTCGCCGCGTTCGCCACCAGCTCCAGCAGGAGCCGCACGGCGGCGGCGCCGAGCCGCAGCGGGTCCTGGGCAACCGTGGTGAGTGCGGGCCGCACCAGACTCGCGGATTCGATGTTGTCGAAGCCGACGACGGAGATCCCCTGCGGGGTGTCGATGCCCAGGTCGGCGAAGGCGTGCAGTGCGCCGATCGCCATCTCGTCCCCTGCGGCGAACACCGCGGTGGGCCGGTCGGGCAGCTCCGCCAGGCGACGGCCGGCGGCGTAGCCGCTGTCCAGGAAGAAGTCCCCGAGCTGCACATAGCCGGCCGGCGCCGCCAGCCCGAGCGCGTCGGTCTCGGCGTGGAAGCCGGCGAGCCGGGCGGCTGCGGGCATCAGGTCGAGCGGGCCGGTGATGGTGGCGATCCTGCGGTGGCCGAGCGAGTGCAGGTAACGCACGGCTTGGGCGGCGCCCGCGCGGTTGTCGGAGGTGACATGGGAGGTGTGCGGCCCCGCGAGCGGCTGGTCGAAGGCCACGCAGGGCAGTCCGGACGCGGTCAGGGCCCTGACCGGCGGGAGCTGTGGGTCGACGCCCATCATGATCACGCCGTCCAGCTGGTGCTGCCGGGCGGTCTCCAGGTAGCTGTGCTCGTCGTTGTGCTGGTCGCCGATGCTGAGCAGCAGCAGATGCCGACCGCTGTCTCCGAGCGCGCGCTTGATGCCGACCATCAGTTCCTGGAGGAACGGGTGGCGCCGGCCGCCGGACTCGTAGCCGGTGTCCCAGAGCAGCCCGACGGTGTCGGATCGCCCCCGTACCAGGGCGCGTGCGGACTGGCTGGGCTGGTACCCGAGGCGCCTGGCGGCCTCCCAGATCTGGGTCCGGGTCGCCGCGCTGACCTCCGGGTGCCCGTTGAGGGCACGGGAGACCGTCGCCACCGACACCCCGCATTCATGGGCGAGGTCCCGGATACCTGCCATCTGTGCCGCCCTTCCGCCGGTGGCGCGCCAAGTGGGGCCATCACATCACGGCCTGACCCGGCGCCGGGACCGATCCCGGCGATGACGTCGCGTCAGACCGGTTGACGCGACCATGATCACAAAACATACTCGCCACAACTGCTCCGGAAACGTTTCCGGATCTCCCTGCCAGACCTCATCCCCCGCAGGAGCGATGATGGCGCCACCCCCACGCCCGAACCGCCGGCTGCTCACCGCCCTGGTCTCCACGCTGCTGCTGGTCGCCGCCCTGATGACCGTGGCGGGCGCGACCGGCGCGCCGGCCGCCACCTCCGACGTACCCGCAGCCCCTCCGGGCTGGAGCACGGTGTTCAGCGACGACTTCAACGGCGCTGCGGGCACCGGCCTCGATCCGTCGAACTGGCTCTACGACTCCGGCAGCGGCTACCCCGGCGGCGCAGGCAACTGGGGCACCGGCGAGGTCGAGACGGTGACCGACTCGACCGCCAACGTCTACCAGGACGGCGCCGGCCACCTGGTGATCAAGCCGGTCTACAGCAACGGTGCCTGGACCTCGGGCCGGATCGAGACCCAACGCACCGACTTCGCGGCGCCCGCGGGCGGCGAGATGGAGATTACGGCCTCCATCGAGCAGCCCAACCCCGGGAACGGGCTCGGCTACTGGCCCGCGTTCTGGGCCATGGGCTCGGCCGCGCGCGGGGTCGGCGCGACCAACTGGCCCAGCATCGGCGAGCTGGACGTGATGGAGGACGTCAACGGGCTCAGCCAGGTCTCGCACACCTTCCACTGCGGCGTCGACCCGGGCGGGCCGTGCCATGAGACCACCGGTATCGGCAGCGGCCTGCTGGCCTGCGGCGGCTGCCAGACCGGGTACCACACCTACTCGGTGATCGTCGACCGCACCGACACCAGCGCCGAGCAGCTGCGCTTCTACACCGACGGCACCCTTCAACTCACGGTCGACCAGAGTCAGGTGGACCCGGCGACCTGGGCCGCCGCGGTCGACCACGGCTTCTTCGCGATCCTCAACGTGGCCATGGGCGGCGCCTACCCCAACGCCATCTGCGGTTGCACCTCGCCCGGCGCCGCCACCAGCTCCGGCGCGGGCATGAGCGTGGACTACGTCGCGGTGTACGAGACCAACGGCGCCACCACCAGCCCGACCCCCACGCCGACACCCACGGCCACCCCGACACCCACTCCGACGCCCACTCCCACCGGCGGTGGCGGAGGCGCCCTCTGTGCCACGACCGCGACCTCCGACATCTCCGCCGACTGCTACCGCCGGTCCCAGGGCACGGTCACGGTCGACGCGGCCACCGGCGACACCAACCCGTCCGGTGTGGACGGCAACCAGACCGCCCAGCTGGCGAACGGCGGTTGGATCGAATACCCCGGGGTCGACTTCGGCCCGGGCTCCAGCCAGTTCGACGCGCGCGTCGCCTCCGGCGCCGCAGGCGGGGTCAGTGGGCTGGTCAATGTGGTCCTCGACAATCCCGGCAACGCGCCGATCGGCAGCTTCGCCATCGCGAACACCGGTGGCTGGTCGAGCTGGCGCACCGTCCCGGCCAATATCGCGACCACCACCGGAACCCACGATGTCTACCTGAAGCTGCAGTCCAACGCCGGTGGCAACCCGCCCTTTGTGAGCCTGCACTACTTCTCCTTCCCCGCTCACTGAACCGATCCGAACCCCATGCGACAGATCCGCGAGAACCGCCAGACCGAAGGAGTGGAGCGCGACCATGCTCTCCCGCAGGAAGTTCGTCTCCGCCTCAGCGGCGCTCCTCGCCGTACCCGTCGCCGTCACCGCACTCGTGTCGCGGGCGTCGGCGGGCACGGCCACCACCCTGAGCGTCGACCTGCAGAACACCACCGGCTCCGACACCGTCTACGCCTACGTCACCGGCGTGGCCCTGGACCAGGGGAACGCACTGTTCCTGCTGCAGGCCGACGGGCAGACTCCCTACTTCCCCACCTCGCCCGCCGGCACCGGCAGCCCGCTGGGCACGGACTGCGCGATCCGGCTCGGCCCCTCGGGTGCGAGCCCCACCCGGATCACCGTGCCCCGACTCGGCGGCGGCCGGATCTGGTTCTCCGTCGGTGCGCCGATCACCTTCCTGCTCAATCCGGGCCCTGCTCTGGTCGAGCCGTCCGTGACCAACCCTTCCGACCCCAACATCGACACCCTCTGGGACTTCTGCGAGTTCACCTTCGACAGCGCGAACCTCTACGCGAACATCAGCTTCGTCGACTTCGTCTCCCTGCCCATCGGACTGCGGCTGACCGGGTCGGCCGGCACCCAGTCGGCTCCCGGGCTGCCCGCGGGCGGTCTGGACACCGTCTGCGCGGGCCTCAGCGCCCAGGCCGCCGCGGACGGTCAGGGCTGGAACGAGCTCATCGTCGCCTCGGGCGGGGCAAACCTGCGGGCCCTGAGTCCCACCAACGGGATCGTCAGAAACCCCGCCCTGCTCGCCGGCTACTTCGACGGATACCTGGACCAGGTCTGGCAGAAGTACTCCAGCGCCCCACTGACCGTCGACACCCAGGCCTCCTGGGGCCGGGTCACCGGGCAGGTCAGCGGAGGCGTGCTGGACTTCCCCGGCGTCGGTTCCTTCGCGAGGCCGTCCAGCGCCGACATCTTCAGCTGCAACTCCGGGCCGTTCAACGTCTCCTCCCAGGAACTGGGCGCGCTGGCGGCACGGCTCAGCGCCGCCATGAACCGCACCACCCTGCTGATCGACACCGACCAGCCCGACGGCGAGAACCCCTCCCAGTACTACGGCTTCCCACAGACCAACCACTACGCCCGCATCCTGCACGCGGTGAGCCTGGACGGACGCGGCTACGCCTTCCCGTACGACGACGTCCAGCCCGACGGCGGCGTCGACCAGTCCGGCGCGGTCATCGACCCCGACCCGACCCTGCTGACCGTCACCATCGGCCCGGCCAACGGCGGTTCCACCGTCCCACCGAGCCCGTCACCCACACCCGCGCCCACCCCGACGGGCGGAAGGGTGAGCGCGTACTCGACCATCCAGGCCGAGGCGTGGACCAGCCAGTCGGGAACCGTCACCGAGCCCACCTCGGACACCGGCGGCGGTCAGGACGTCGGCTCGATCGCCAACGGCGACTGGCTCTGCTACGCCGGCATCGACTTCGGCACCGGTGGCGCCACCCAGTTCCAGGCCCGGGTGGCCTCCGGCGCCGCGGCCGGGGTCAGCGGCCTGGTCCAGGTCCGCCTGGACGCCGCCACCAACCCGGTGATCGGTAGCTTCTCCCTGGCGAACACCGGCGGCTGGCAGAGCTGGCGCACGGTTCCGGCGAACATGACCAGGGCCACCGGAGTGCACACGCTCTACCTCACCTTCAGCAGCGGCCAACCCGCCGACTTCGTGAACGTCAACTGGTTCACCTTCACCGCCACCTGACCGCAGGCCCGCCCACTCCCCCGCCTGTGCGGGGGGGAAGGGCAGCATGGCGGGCCCGGCTGCGCCGACACCTCCGCGAGGCGACGGGAGGACTCCCCTCTCGTCGCCCCGCGGGCGCTCAGCGGTCGACCCAGTCGTACGCCTCGTCGTCGTAGATCCAGCCTGTGTCCTCGTCCAGGTCAAGCAGGTCCAGGAGTTCGTCCGGGTCGACGGCCGGTTCCGTGTCACTCGTGGTCATGACCACCATGGTGCTCGCGCGCGATCGCCCGCGCGCGTCGTTTCGCCCAAACGGAGCGTCAGAACCCAGGACAGGGCAGTACCGCCGCACAGCCGCGCACCGGCGGATGGTCTACTGCTGCGCGAACGCCGCCGCGCTCACCGCGCGCCGCCGCAGGCCGAGCCGCTGGTAGAGGCGCTGCCCGGGAACGTTCCAGTCCTCAACCATCAGGCCGACGGCACCGTGCTCCGCCAGCGCCGCGTCCACCAGCAGGCTGCACGCTGTCAGTCCCAGGCCCTTGCCGCGTGCCTCGGGGGTCACTGCCACGCCGCTGACCAGGGCCACCTCCGGCGAGGACCAGGCCAGCGCGCCGACCACCAGCAGCTGCGCGCCGTCGCGTACCCCCGCCCAGCGCTGAACGCCCGGGACTCCGGGGCGGGCGTAGGAGGTGGGGAAGGCGAGGTCCAGCACTGTGGCGATATCCTCGGCGTCGCTCTCGTCCAGCCACTGCGCTCGCGGATCGGCCGACACCGATACCGCGCTGGTGTCCATCCAGCCGAAGTGCCCGACCACCTCCAGACCGGGCGTCGCCTGCGCCAGCGCCGCGATCAGCCGCCGCTCCCCGAAAGGCCGGAAACCGCGCGGCAACTGCGGCGCCACCTCGCGGTAGAGCTCGACCGCCGCCTCGGGACTGCGGGCCCAGACGGCCAACCGGTCCCGTGTGGAGATGTCCGGCGCGGCCGCCAGGACGGCGTCCTCACCGGCCCAGGCCCTGCCCCGCGCGCCCAGGCCCTGAGCCACCCACAGACACAGGCTGTCCCCGTCACAGGCATCGGACAGTTCCGCGGTGGTAGTCAGTTCGCGCATCCCGTCATGGTACGAGCCCCCCAGGCGGCCGATGCGTGCGGTGCGGCGGGGTGGGGTGGGGGTGTGCGGCGGCGGGTGCCGTTGACGGTGGTCGAGGACGGCGTCTGGGCCCGGTGCGTCGCACCGGGCCCAGACGTCAGAGTTCAGGTTGGATCAGCGGTCCAGGTTGGATCAGTACCAGTTGTGGGCCTGCCAGAAGCTCCAGGCCTGGTTGGGGCTGCCGTAGGTGCTGTCCATGTAGCCCAGCGCCCACTTGATCTGCGTGGCGGGGTTGGTCTGCCAGTCGGCGCCGGCCGAGGCCATCTTGTTGCCCGGCAGCGCCTGGCCCAGTCCGTAGGCGCCGGAGGACGCGTTGGTCGCGCCGGTGTTCCAGCCGCTCTCGTGGCTGATGATCTGGTCGAACGAGGCCAGCTGGTCGGCGGGCACGATCTGCGCGGCCAGGTCCTGTGCGGAGCCGGTCGCGGCGGAGGCCATGGCCGGGGCGACGGCCGCGCCGAGGGTGACGATGCCGGCGGCGGCAACGAGCACGGCGGTGGACTTGCGCAGGCGGGAGGGGATGAAAGACATGGGGGAAGTACGTCCTCAATGGGTTGGCTGGTGCCTGCACCCCTGGGTGACCGCGCGGCCGAACAGGGGCCGAAACGGCGGGGTGGGCGCCGGGCACCACCGCTGAGGGGCTGGTGCCGGGGATGAGCCGCGGCGGGAGTGCTGCGGCATCGGGTCGACTTCGCCATTGTTAGCGCGCGGCCCGGCGTCCTCCAAGAGCCCTTGATACGAGGCGGCATCGTAGGACGGAGCGGTGCCGGGCACGGCCTGATGGCGCCCGATTCCCGGCGCTCCGGAGCTCAAACCAGGTCATGCAAGAAATCTTCAATCCGTCGCACAGCGCCTCTGAGCTGCGGGAATGCAACGGCGTTGGGCCTGTGGCCGGGTGGAACGCGACAGCCGCCCCCGGACGAGGCCACCCGTGCGCCAAACATGCCGGATCGATCAACTATCGGGAGTAGTGGACGGCTGTCGCCCTGTGAGCACCATCACCAGCAGCTTGCCCCTTATGCCCCGATTGCCGGTTCTGATCGGGTCGATGGGTGGGGTATAGGCCCACCCTTTCGGGGTCGGTGGTCGCGGTCACTCGGGTTCGAGGATGATCCACACTTGGCCGGGATGAAAGGTCATGGGCCGGCCGGCGAAGTCGAACGCGGTACCGCTGCCGGCGTCGGGGCGCGACCAGGTGCCGTCGTAGGCCTTTCCGTCGCGCAGCACGATGGCCTCACCGCTGCCGATGGTCGGCGCGTAGGGGGACAGCACGCCCGGGGAGTCCATGAACCCCCTCGGGGACGTGGTCTCGGCCACTTTCTGCACCACGATGGTCGGTGCGCCCATCTGCCCCGCGTCGGTGGTGCCCGCGGGTGCGCCGTCCATGGCCACGAGGTACTTGTCCTGCCCGGCGGACCAGCTGAAGGTGAAGGACGCCGCCGGCATCCTGGCCGTGAAGGAGGCGGTGGGGACGCCGCCCGAGGGCGCGTTGCCGAAACGGAAGCCGACATCGGCGGCGGTCGCCGAGTCGGGGAAGTCTCGAAGGATGTCCGACGGCACCAGGTACTGGTTGTAGGGCGGCACGTTGTTCTGACCCCGGAAGAAGGAGGGGCTGTCCTGCAGCGGCGAGCAGTTGAACACGTTCGCCGCGGCGAGGACCGGCAGGAACCGGGTCAGCGCCCCCGAGTAGGCGAAGTCGACCTTTCCGTACTGCTGCAGGACCGGTAGATCACTCTCCCGGGCGCTGCGCACCGGGCCGATCCTGTTGCCGGGTGGCAGATGGTTGGAATCGAAGACGGCCAGGAAGCGTGACAGACCTCCCTCGACCTCGATCGCGTAGACGACATCGGCCGAGTCGATGCCGGTCTGCGGACGGGCGTCGACGATGTTGTCGATCTTCACGGCGAGAATGCGCCCGGCCTGGCCGGGCAGACCGGTGAGGGGCGACACCGGTACCCCCGGCAGGGTGGTCGCACCGGGCGCCGGTGATGGCGGCGGCGGTTGCGCTGATGCCGACGCCGAGGGAGGTGAGGAACGCGGTCCGGGGATGCCGAGCACCACCCCGATCACTGCGGCGATGACAGGAACGGCGGCCAGGACCACCTTCGCCAGCAGGGGCAGGGACGTCCAACGCGCGCGTATGCGTCCGAGTGTGTTCATGGTCCCGTCGGCCACCTCCCTGCCCGTTCCATTCTCGGCCGGAGCCCACCGACAGGGCAACGATCCCGCCGCACCGGATCGCCGTACCGATGCCGTCAGGGTGCGCATGGGTTCCATCAAAGCCACCCGCCCTGGTTTCGCACAGCGGCTCCAACGGCGTAGCGTCCGGCTGTTGGCATGTTTCCGGCAAGTTAACTGACCGCACGTTCCTCACTGTTGACAGGGGGCTCATGGTGACGACATCGTTCCTGCGCGTACCACCCACGCCGCTCTCCTCCACGCCCGCCCAGTCGGTGGCTGCCGAGGCCGGAGACCTGGTGCGCCAACTCGCTGCCGAGGGACACCTGTCGGCCGACGCGGCAGAGCAGCGGATCAGAGAGATCGAGGGCCGGTTGGCCACCACCGGCAGCTACCGGCACAGCCCGGATGAACTCCTGCTGGGTGCGCGGATTGCCTGGCGGAACAACCCCCAGTGCATCGGCAAGTTCTACTGGAGGGGCCTGGAGACCCGCGACTGTCGCGACACCGGAGTCGGCGACGGTGGCGGGGGCGAGGGCGGTGACGGGGGCGGTGACGAGGGCGCGCTGTTCGAGGCGCTCGTGGAGCATCTCCGACTGGCCTGGAACGGCGGCAAGGTACGGCTGTTGCTGAGCGTCTTCGCCCCGAGCGCGCCCGGTCGGCCGGGCCCCCGGGTCTGGAACGGACAGCTCATCCGATACGCCGGCTACCGGCAGCACGACGGGTCGGTCGTGGGCGACCCCGAGTCGGTGGGCCTCACCGAGGCGGTCCAGAGGCTGGGCTGGCGCGGCAAGGGCACCGAGTACGACGTCCTTCCGCTGATCATCCAGTGGCCGGGGCGCGACCCCAGGTTCTTCGACCTGCCGTCGGACGCGACCCCCGAGGTGCGCATCACCCACCCCGAGTACCCGTGGTTCGAACGGCTGGGCCTTCGCTGGCACGCGTTCCCGACGATCTCCAACCAGGTCCTCGAACTGGGCGGCCTGCGTTACCCGCTGGCGCCGTTCAGCGCCTGGTACACCTGCACCGAGATCGGCGCCCGCAACCTGTCCGACACCAACCGCTACGACAAGCTCCCGCAGGTCGCCGACGGCATGGGGCTGGACACCAGCCGGGACCGGACACTGTGGCGCGACCGAGCGCTGCTGGAACTCACCCAGGCCGTGCTGCACTCGTTCGACCAGGCCGGAGTGTCCGTCATCGACCATCACTTCGCCAGCAAGCAGTTCGTACGGCACGAGGAACGCGAGCTCAAGAGCGGCCGCACCTGCCCGGCCGACTGGTCCGCCATCGTCCCGGCCACCAGCGGCTCGACCACCCCGATCTGGCAGCGCCGCTACGAACCCACCAGGGAGCGTCCCAACTTCACTCCCCACCCGGCGCCCTGACTGCAACGGTGTGCCCCGCCACGATGACGGGGCACACCGTTGCGGCAGGCAATGCTCAGCTCGGGGCGCCCGGCGCTGCTGCGAGGAGCGGCACCGGGCCCTCGGTCCGTACCAGCTGCCAGGTGCGCGGCAGGGCCCGCCCGTGCGGGTCCAGGTCGCGGATCCGCAGCCCGTCACCGGAGTGGGTCGACTCGGGCCGCAGTCGGGACCCGACACGATGCGGCAGGGTGGAGCGGGTGATCTCCCACCGGTCCGCGCGTACCCGGCCGATCGATACCTCGCAGTCCAGCAGAGCGGCCGCCTCCGCTCGGCGCTCGCAGCCTCGGACCTGCTCGATGAGCGGGACTCCGGTCGTCGGGAGCGGCACCGACCGGTCCCGGGCGTAGCAGAACCAGGAGCCCACGCGGACCAGCAGGCCCGAGCAGCCCTCCTCCGGATCAACCAGCCAGGCTGCCGCCGCCTGGCAGCCGCCGGATGAGCGCTCGACGGGTTCCCAGTGCTCCAGATAGGCCTCGTGCAGGCCCTCTTCGACCAGCACCCCGCCCTCCCAGCGCAGGACGCCCGCGTCCGGAAGCGGAGCCGACGGGTGCAGATCGATCCCGCGGACCCAGGTGAACCCGTCACCCTCCGGCTCCAATGTGCCGGCAAACGCCCGCTGCCCGCAGAGCGCCAGCAACTGCGGGCGCTCCAGGTCCATCAGCCGCGCCCTGCCGACCGCCTCCGCCAGACCAGGTGGCTGGCGCAGGTCCCCGAACAACGACGGGCCCTGCACCCATGTCACCGTGGTGCTCCGGTCCGTCGAGCCATCCGCCTCGCGGACGAATGTGCGCCGCCAGACGCCACGCGGGTCCGCCATGGCGGGGTGCGATCCGGGCATCCGTTACTCCGTACGATCAGGGGCCGACCACCGCCTCGGCCGGCTACCGGTTCCGCCTGCCGCTCTCCGCCGTGTGTCCCCGATCCAGCCCCATGAGCTGCGGTGGTCCACTGCTCCCGGCCCGCGTGATCCGCTTCGGCGTCCGACCAGCCGAACAGTGGGGATCCTACTCCTGGCGGCAGTCAGCGAGAGAGCCTGCCACCTCTCCGATGCTGGATGGTGCGAGCAGGTTCCGGCGCCACTCGTCCCGCGCGGCCGGGCCCGACGCTTTCGAAACTCTGCTGTGATCTGCGGCCGCTAAGCTCGCGTCAGGGTGAGCCGGGAAGTCTGGTCGGCGCTGCGCACGGTCCTGCCTCGGGGCGGGGTGTCACCGCGACGCGACGAGCGGCTGGGAGCCTGAAATGTTTGCGTCGAACGGCCTTCGTGTCCATGACTGGCGGCGTGAGCGGCTGCGCACCAATCTGTGGCTGGTTCCCGCTGTCGAGGCCGCCGCGGTCGTGGTGCTGTTCGCGGGCACCACGAAGCTCGACTGGACCGCCTACCAGGGCGGGATGAGGTTTCCCTCGTGGGTGCTCAGCGGCAGCGCGGACGGGGCGCGGCAGGTGCTCAGCACGATCGCCGCGGCCATCATCACGGTCGCGGGGCTGGTGTTCTCGATCACGATCGTGGCGCTCACCCTCGCATCTACGCAGTTCGGGCCGCGGATGCTGCGGAACTTCATCCGTGACCGGGGCACCCAGCTGACGCTCGGGACCTTCGTCGCGACATTCCTGTACGCGATGCTGGTACTGGTGGCGATCAGCCCCGGACCGCACGGGGATTTCGTCCCGCATCTGTCGGTGACCGTGGCGCTGGGCCTCACCCTGGTGGACCTGGCCATGCTGATCTTCTTCATCCACCACATCGCCCGGGCCATCCAGCTGCCGCACGTGATCGCGGGCATCGCAGGGGACTTGGCGCGTGCCATCGAGCAGGAGGGCTGCGCGGACGCGACCGGCATGGACGGACGCGAACGGGGCCTGTCGCCGCGCGAACTGCTGGACCGGATGTCCGTGGTGGCGTCGGCGCCGGTGTGTACCCCGTCGTCGGGCTACCTGCAGTACCTCCGTCACGACCGGCTGATCGCGATGGCCCACGACTCGGACGCGGTGATCCATCTGCTCTACCGGCCGGGCCACTTCCTGATCGAGGGCAGTCCGTTGGCGCTGGTCTGGCCTCCCGAAGCCGCCGCCAGGGTGGGCGCCGGGCTCAAACGCGGTCAGGTCACCGGCCCCTACCGGACGCTGACCCAGGACATCTCCTTCGGCATCGACCAACTCGTCGAGATAGCCATCCGCGCCCTCTCGCCGGCGGTGAACGACACCTTTACCGCGCTGACCTGCATCGACTGGCTCGGCGACTGCCTGTGCAGAATCGGCCCGGGCTGGCACTCCCGACGCGTGCACCGCGACACCGAGGGCTACGTGCGCCTCATCGCCTATCAGGCCTCGTACGAGCGGCTGGTGCAGCGTGCGTTCGAGAAGATCCGCCAGGCCGGAGTGGGCATGCCGGCGGTGATGATCCGTCAACTGGACGCACTCCACAAGATCATGGAACGCACCGGCGACCCGGAACGCCGCCAGCTCCTGCTGGAACAGGCCGACCTGATCGCGGCCTCCTGCCGCACCTCGGTACCCGAGCCGGCCGACCGCGAGGACGTGCTGCGCCGCCACCGCGCGGTGCTGGAGCTGGCGAAGTCGCCGGAGGACGAGATCATCGCGGTCGGCTACGCCACCGACGGCCTCAGTTCGGCCGTGCCGCACCCCCGGGGCCCGAATCACCTGCCGCCGCAGCTCTGAGCGGCCGGCGGTGCCCGGCGCGGGATGCGACCGGGCACCGCCTGGGGCGGGCGCGGGACCTTGCGCTCCCTAACGCGGTTCTGACGACGCGTCAACTTCGACGGGTACCGCGCGAGCCGCGCCGAGTTGCTCCAGCAGCAGCCCTTCCCTGGTGGACCAGGGGCAGATGTCCACACTCTCGGCCCGGTAGGTCGAGAGCAGAGCCTCAGCGACCAGTGCGCCGGCCAGTGTCTGCCCCGCGCGGTGCCGGGAGATTCCCGGCAGCCGGTTCTGCCGAGCCCGGTCGGCTCCGGCCAGCACCGGGATCCACCGGCGCAACTGGGGCAGGGTCAGCTGCCGTCCAGCACGCAGCCGTCTGCCACGGGGCGGGACGGAGGTCAGCTGAGCGAGTTGCTGGAAGGTCTTGGAGCAGGCGACGATGCACCCGTCCTGGGTCACTTCCGGCAAGCCGGGCACTTCGCGCAGGGCATCGCCGAGGAACTCCCGGATCTCCTCCAGGCGCGCAGACCCGCATGGACCGGTGCCGTCCGGGAGCCAGTCCCGGGTGATCCGTCGGGCGCCCAGCGGCAGCGAGAGCACGCTGCCGGGCTGTCCGCCCCGGCCCGTGGCGATCTCCACCGTGCCACCGCCGATGTCCAGCATCAGCAGTGGGCCTGACGTCGGCCCCGTCCACTCCCGGGCCGCGACATAGGCGAGGCGGGCTTCCTCCTCGCCGGGCAGAACCCGCAACCGGGTGCCGGTCGCACGGCTCACCTGCGCGATCACGTCCCCGCCGTTGGGCGCGTCCCGGATGACCGAGGTCGCGAACGGAAACACCGCCGTCGGGCAACGGAACCGGGCGGCGGACATCACCTCGGCCACGGCGCGCTGCACGCTGGCGATCCCGGCCGCGCCGATACGGCCCCGGCTGTCGAGTGACTCGTGCAGCCGTAGCCGCGCCTTGCAGGAGAACACCGGCTCCAAACCCGCACCCGGACTCCACCGGACCACCTCCAGCAGGGCACTGTGGCACCCCACGTCCAGTACGGCGGCCTCCCCGCCCGGCCCCGTCGTCCGATCCGAGCGGCTCGGCCATCTCACCGTTCGACTGCTTCCCACCGTTGACAACCGCTCCCCCGTCACTCCCCGACCACCCGACGGGACCGGATGTCCCGTGCCGAGCCCCATCCGCCCGCCTGGGAGGCGTCACCGACGCTACGCCGGGCGGGATGCCGAACGGCGTGTCCCTGACGACTCGTTGACCGGCTGACAGCCAACCCTGACATGCCTTTGACGAGTGTGCCGTCGTCCGAACCGGCGCGCTGCCGGGACGGCGCACGTGGCCGTTGTCAACGCCGCGGCAAGATTCAGGACCATGGCGTTCGGAACGCGTCAGTATCAGCTGTGCAGGCGTGGGACCAGCGCTTTCATGTGTCCGGGCGGCAGTGGAACGCCACTGCCGGACACACGAGAGGCATGCACCGATGAGTGTGGCGAATCTGGTCGGGTTGCTCGTCGCGGGCGGCTTGGTCGGCTATCTGGTCCTGGCCATCCGTTACCCGGAGAAGTTCTGATGACCGCGCAGGCGCCGGAGCGGGCGTCCTCCGGCGGGGCGGGGCCCAAGCGCACCCAGCCACCTGATACCGGCTCCGTGGAGACGGGTCGCGGCTACCGGGTCGGCGCGGGAGCGCTGGATCCGGGCCAGTTGTGGCGGGCACTCCCGGAAGCGCTGCGCAAGCTCAACCCCGCCTCGCTGGTGCGTAATCCGGTGATGTTCGTCACCGAGGTCGGTGCGACGCTGACCACCGGCCTGGCGATCGCGACGCCCACCCTGTTCGGCTGGCTGATCACCGCCTGGCTCTGGCTGACCGTGGTGTTCGCCAACCTGGCCGAGGCGGTCGCCGAGAGCCGCGGCAGGGCCCAGGCGGACTCGCTGCGCCGGACCCGGCAGGAGACCACCGCCCGGCGGCTGCTCGACTGGACCGGGGACGAGCGGTCGACGGACGGCGGGGACGCGCGCGAGAAGGAGGTGTCCGCCGCACAGCTCCAGCGCGGGGACTTCGTGGTGGTGGAGGCCGGTGGCGTGATTCCCGGCGACGGCGACGTGGTCCAGGGGCTCGCCAGCGTGGACGAGTCGGCGATCACCGGCGAGTCCGCTCCGGTGATCCGCGAGTCGGGCGGCGACCGCTGTGCGGTGACCGGGGGCACCCGGGTGCTGTCGGACCGGATCGTGGTGCGGATCACCCAGCAGCCCGGACAGAGCTTCCTGGACCGCATGATCGCACTGGTCGAGGGCGCGAAGCGGCAGAAGACGCCCAACGAGCTGGCACTGAACCTGCTGCTGGTCGCGCTGACCTTCGTCTTCCTGATGGCGACGGTCACCCTGCAGCCGATGGCGATCTTCTCCAAGCAGGTGATGCCGGCCGCCCCCGACACGGGGGCGCTCAACGCCGACGGCGTCACCGGCATCGTCCTGGTCTCGCTCCTGGTGTGTCTGATCCCCACCACCATCGGTGCGCTGCTCTCCGCGATCGGCATCGCCGGGATGGACCGGATGGTGCAGCGCAATGTGCTGGCCATGTCGGGCCGCGCGGTCGAGGCGGCCGGCGACGTGCACACCCTGCTGCTCGACAAGACGGGCACCATCACCTTCGGCAACCGCCAGGCCGCCGCGTTCCTGCCGGTCGGCGACGCCGACGAGGAGGCTCTGGCGTCCGCGGCCCTGCTGTCCAGCCTGGCCGACGAGACGCCCGAGGGCCGCTCGGTGGTCGAGTTCGCGCGCGAGCACTACGGCCTCACCTCACAGGTCCGGCTGGACGCGCACTGGGTGGCGTTCTCCGCGACCACCCGGATGTCCGGCGTCGACCTCTCGGAACCGGTGCCGCACGGCCTGCGCAAGGGCGCGGCCGCCGCCGTGGCCGCCTGGGTCCGTGAGAACGGCGGCACCGTCCCGGACGGTCTGGAGACCCTGGTGGAATCGGTCTCCGCGTCCGGGGGAACCCCGTTGGCCGTGGCCGAGTCCGTGGACGGCAGCGCCAGGGTCCTCGGTGTGATCCACCTCAAGGACGTGGTCAAACCCGGTCTGCGGGAGCGCTTCGAGCAGTTGCGGGCCATGGGCATCCGCACCGTCATGATCACCGGCGACAACCCGACCACCGCGGCCGCGATCGCCGCCGAGGCGGGCGTCGACGACTTCCTCGCCGAGGCCACCCCCGAGCAGAAGCTGGCTCTCATCAGGGCGGAGCAGGCCGGCGGCAAGCTGGTCGCGATGACCGGCGACGGCACCAACGACGCCCCCGCCCTGGCCCAGGCCGATGTGGGTGTGGCCATGAACACCGGTACCTCGGCCGCCAAGGAGGCCGGGAACATGGTGGACCTGGACTCCGACCCCACCAAGATCATCGAGATCGTCGAGATCGGCAAGCAACTCCTGATCACCCGGGGCGCGTTGACGGCCTTCTCGATCACCAACGACATCGCCAAGTACTTCGCGATCCTGCCGGCGATGTTCGCCGGGGTCTACCCGGCGCTCGGCAGGCTCAACGTCATGCAGCTGCACTCGCCGCTGTCGGCGATCCTGTCCGCGGTCATCTTCAACGCCGTGGTCATCGTGGCACTGATCCCGCTGGCCCTGCGCGGCGTCCGCTACCGGCCCAGCAGCGCCTCCGCGCTGCTCACCCGCAACCTGTGGGTCTACGGCATGGGCGGCGTGATCGCGCCCTTCCTGGCGATCAAGTTCATCGATTTCGCCCTCGTCCAGTTCATCCCGGGGATCTGATCATGCGTCGCATACCGAATCTCGCCGCCCAGCACCTGGCGGCGCTGAGGGTCGTCCTGGTGCTCACCGTCCTGCTGGGGCTGGTCTACCCGCTCGGGATGACCGTCCTCGCGCACCTTCCCGGACTGGACCAGCAGGCCCAGGGCTCGCTGATCCGCAACACCGCCAGCCGCAAGCTCGTCGGCAGCCGGCTGATCGGCCAGAGCTTCACCGACGCCAAGGGCAACCCGCTGGTCCAGTACTTCCAGTCCCGCCCCTCGGCGGCCGGTACCGGCTACGACCCCACCTCCAGCGGGGCGAGCAACCTCGGCCCCCAGGACGTCGTCGACACCCTGCCCACCCCGGGACAGCCGACCTCCGGCAGGCAGAGCCTGCTCACCCAGGTCTGCGCGCGCAGCCTCGCGGTCGGGCAGCTGGAACACGTCGACGGCTCCCGGCCCTACTGCACCCCGGACGGGGTCGGCGCCGTACTCGGCGTCTTCCGCGCGAACGGGCTGACCGGGACCGTCACCCGGGTGGTGAGCCTCGATCAGGCCTGCCCGGCCAGACCGTTCCTGAGTATCTATCAGCAGGTCACGGTCGAGTGCGCCAAACCGGGCGAGGACTACAGCCACGCCCTGGTCGTGCCGATCCGGGGCAGCGTCCCGGCCGACCCGGTGGTCCCCGCCGACGCGGTGACCGCCAGCGCCAGCGGCCTGGACCCGCAGATCAGCCCCGCCTACGCCCGGCTCCAGGCCGCCCGCGTCGCCAGGGCCCGCACCGTCCCCGTCACCGAGGTGCTGCGGCTGATCAGCCAGAACACCACCGGACGCGCCCTGGGCGTGCTCGGCGAACCCGGCGTCAACGTCCTGGAACTCAACCTCGCGCTGGACCGCAGCTACCCCGCCAAGGAGGCGTGACCATGGCCGGATGGCTGCAAGCCCTGCTCCTGATCGGCGTCCTGGTGGCGCTGCACGTTCCGCTCGGCGACTACATGGCGCGGGTGCTGGACGGCGGCGCGCACTGGAGAGCCGAACGCCTGCTGTACCGGTTCTGCGGGATCGACCCCGACCGCGAACAGGACTGGAAGCACTACTTCACCGCGCTGATGGCCTTCTCGGTCATGAGCATCCTGGCCCTGTTCGGCCTGCTCACCTGCCAGCAGTGGCTGCCCTGGTCGCTGGGCCACGGCGGAATGCCCTGGCAGCTGGCGCTGAACACCGCGGTCAGCTTCACCACCAACACCAGCTGGCAGAACTACGCCGGCGAGACCACCACCGGCCACCTCGCGGTGATGGCCGGCCTCGGCGTGCAGGCCTTCGCCTCGGCGGCGGTCGGCATCTGCGTCGGCCTGGCCCTGATCCGCGGCCTGGTCCGGCGCAGCACCGGCGACCTGGGCAACTTCTGGGTCGACCTGTTCCGCACCTGCCTGCGGGTGATCCTGCCGCTGGCGGTCGTCTCCGGGCTGATCCTGATCGCCCTCGGCGTCGAGCAGAACCTGCACGGCGCGCAGACCGCCACCACCCTGGCCGGGGCCAGGCAGACCCTGATCGGGGGTCCGGTCGGCTCCTGGGAGTCCGTCAAGCTGATGTCCGGCGACGGCGGCGGCTTCTTCAACGCCAGCAGCGCGCACCCGTTCGAGAACCCCTCGGCCTGGAGCAACCTGCTGGAGATCCTGCTGATGCTGCTGATCCCCACCGCCTTCATCCGCACTTTCGGCCGCATGGTCGGCAGCCTCAAGCAGAGCTGGACCCTGCTCACCGTCGTCGGCATCCTCTTCGGCCTGCTGCTCGCCGCCGGCGCGATGGCGCAGAGCGCCCACACCGGCACGGTCACGGCCGCCGTCGGCGGACAGTACGAGGGCACCGAGACCAGGATCGGCATCAACGGCAGCACCCTGTTCGGCGTCTCCGCCACCGGCTCCGCCGACGGCGCGGGCGCGGCCTCCTACGACAGCTTCTCCAGCATGGGCGGAGGCGTGCTGCTGGCCGCGATGATGCTCGGCGAGGTCGCCCCCGGCGGCACCGGCAGCGGGCTCTACGGGCTGCTGATCGCGGTGCTGCTGGCGGTGTTCATCGGCGGCCTGATGGTCGGCCGCACCCCCGAGTACCTGCGCAAGCGCATCGGCTTCCTGGAGATGCGCTACGTGGTCTGCTACGCACTGGTCGCCCCGACGCTGACCCTGCTGTTCAGCGCACTCGCCGTCGCCCTGCCGCAGGGCAGAGCCGCGATGGGCAACACGGGCGCGCACGGGCTGACCGAGGTGATCTACGCCTTCACCAGCAACGTGCAGAGCAACGGCAGCTCGATGGGAGGCCTGAGCGGGAACACCCCGTTCTACAACCTCACCATGGCCGCGGCCATGTTCGTCGGACGCTACCTGCCGATGGCCTTCGTACTGGCCCTGGCCGGGAGGCTCGCCCAACAGCGCCATGGTGCGGTGACCGTGGGCACGCTGCGCCCGTACGGGGTGAACTTCGTCGCCCTGGCCAGCGGAGCCGCCCTCGTCCTGGCCCTGCTCAACTTCCTGCCCGCACTCTCCCTCGGCCCGCTGGCCGACGGGCTCCACTAGGGCCCGCGGCCGCCTCCTCGGGGCCGGGCCCCGCCGGGCGCTGCTGGAGCGCGACGGTACGTCCTACTCGAACCGCGTGGTGTCGCCCGCTCCTCGGCGCACGATCTCGGCACTGCCGCTGGAGAAGTCGATGACCGTGGTCGGCTCGGTGCCGCAGTCCCCCGAGTCGATCACGGCGTCCACCACGTGGTCGAGCCGTTCCTTGATCTCCCAGCCCTGCGTCATCGGCTCGTCCTCGCCCGGCAGCAGCAGGGTGCTGGAGAGCAGTGGCTCCCCGAGCTCGGCGAGCAGGGCCTGGGTGACGACGTGGTCCGGGATCCTGACTCCCACCGTCCGCTTCTTCGGGTGCAGCAGCTGCCGCGGCACCTCCGTCGTCGCGGGGAGGATGAAGGTGTAGCTCCCGGGCGTTGCCGCCTTGATCGCACGGAACACGTTGTTGTCGATATGCACGAACTGACCCAGCTGGGCGAAGTTCTGGCACACCAGCGTGAAGTGGTGGTGATCGTCGAGGTGCCGGATCGACCGGATCCGGGACAGGCCGTCACGGTTTCCGAGCTGGCACCCCAGCGCGAAACACGAGTCCGTCGGGTACGCGACCAGCGCGCCGGACCGGACGAGATCAGCCACGTTGCCGAGGACGCGCTGCTGGGGATTCTCAGGATGCACGTCGAAGTACTTCGCCATCCGCCGAGCGTACGGGATCAGACGGCGGATTCCCTGACGCCACCCCCGGGCCCGGTCACCCGCGGTTCCCGGCCACCTCGTCGTCGGCGCGCAGGAACTCCTCGACGGCGGAGAGGAGTTGCAGTGGAGTCTCCTCCATCGGGTAGTGGCCGGTGGCGGGGAGCTCCACCAGGTCGGCGTGCGGGTACCAGCGGAGCCAGGTCTGACGCATCACCTCGGCGCTCAGGGCCGGGTCCAAAGCACCCACGACGACCCGGACCGGGAGCGGGCTGCCCTCGATCTCCTCGTGGAAGTCCTCCCGCGCCCAGGAGTCCAGCCAGGCCCGGAAGGCCTTGGCGTCGCTGCGGTCCAGCGACTCCGCCACCATCCGGTCGAGCCAGGCCGCCGGGCGCGCCCCGCCGGTGGTCAGGTCGATGATGGCGCGCCTGTTCGCGGGCAGGTCCGCCGCCCCGGAGAACAGCTCCCACTGCTCCGGGGTCATCGGGAACCCGCCCGCCGGCACCGGGTTGAGTCCGACCAGCCGCCGGACCCTCGACGGCGCCATGGCGAGCGCGCGCTGCACGACGCAGGCGCCCATCGAGTGGCCGATCAGCGAGTAGCGCTCCCATCCCAGCGTGTCGGCGAGCGCGATCACGTCGGCGCCGGCCTCGCGTGTGGTGTAGGCGCCGAAGGTGTCCTTGGCCTCGCCATAGCCGCGCAGGTCGACGAAGGCGTAGCTGAAGGCGTCGAGGTCGAGGTCCGGCAGCAGGCGCGCGAACGTCCCGCGGTCGCCGAACCAGCCGTGCACAGCGATCACATGGTGCGGGCCCGTACCGAGCAGGGTGTGCGGCAGCGCGAGGGAGGCCACGTCAGCTCCGATCTGATGGGTCGTGTACGCGACAATGAAGCTATCGGACGACCCTCACCTTTGCCTACCCGTCGCTGACCGGGACCTCACCCGCAGCCTCCGTGTCCTGGCGTGGGGCGGGTCGGCGGCCGGTCACGGTCAGCAGGATGTCCTTGACGGGCAGCTCCACCACCCGGCCGGTGCCGAGGCGGAGGTCCGCGTCGGTGGCGCGCAGTTCGATGCCGGTGAGGTCGACGCCGAAGAAGGCGAGGGCGCGCGGGCTTGAGTGCGCCAGCACGGTCGCGATGCGCTCTGACGGGGCCGGGGGAAGACCGAGCGGCTCGGTGATGTCCAGGCCGTGAATCACATCATGGCTCAGCGCGGCGGCCGGGCCGCCGCCCGGCGGCTGCCAGGGGTGGCCGATGTTGTCGCGCAGCGTGCCGAGCAGCTCGTCCGGCGTCATGCCGGCGCCGTCCCGGCGGGCGACGTGGTCCGCGAAGCGGTTGAAGGAGAACCGGGCGGCGACCAGGCCCGCCGCGAAGCGGGGTGTGCTGGTGCGGAACGGCATGGTGATGTGGGCGACCACCTCGCGAACCCGCCAGCCGGCGCAGAGGGACGGGGTGTCCCACTGCTCTTCGGTGAGGCCCGCGAGGAGTGCGGCGAGCCGCTCGCGCTCCGCGCGGGTCTGCGCCCGCAGCTCCGTTTCCGTCGTCATCGGGGTGGTCGGCGTGGTCGGCGTCATGGTGCTCGGTCTTCCTGTCGCGGGAGTGGACGTGCCTGTCACTCCTCGTACGACGCGGGGACCACGAACTCATCGCTTCAGGACGACACGGTTTCCGGATCGTGCGGCAGTCCGAACTCGGCGAAGCGTTCGCCCCAGCCGAGGAACGTGACCATCTCGGCCACCCGGTTGCCGCGCAGCTCCAGCACGAGCAGCGCGAAGGGCCGCAGGACGCCGTCCGGGTCCGGCCGGTACTGCCCCAGGGTCAGGCAGCCGTTGGCGGTCGCCCCCGGAAGGAGCCGGTCCCCGGCGCAGGCGTCGGCACCGGCGGTCATCGCCGCGCCGATGCCGGCGGGGCCGCGCAGCCACCACGCGAACGGCGGCATGCCGGAGCGGACGTCGTCGGCGAGCAGCCCGATCAGTCGGTCCACGTCGTGCGCCTCGAAGGCGTCCACGTACTCGCGCAGCAGGGCTTGCTGCTCGGTGCCCGCCAGGTCCGGCACGTCGGTCGGGGCGGGACGGTGCTCCGCCAGGGTGGCCCGGGCCCGCTGCAGAGCGCTGTTGGTGGCCGCGACCGAGGAGTCGAGGATCTGCGCGGTCTCCGCCGCGGAGAAGCCCAGCACGTCGCGCAGCACCAGCACGGCGCGCTGCCGGGGCGGCAGCCACTGCAGGGCCGCGACAAAGGCCAGCCGGACCGACTCCCGGCGCACCGCGAGATCGGCCGGGTCGGCGATGCGAGGCAGCCGCGAGTCCGCCATCGGCTCCACCCAGTGCGAGGGCGGCAGCGGCGTGCCCAGGACTCCGTCGGTGGCGGCGGGTCCCAGATCCCAGGGCAGCGCGCGGCGCCGGGCACCACGCAGCAGGTCCAGGCAGACGTTGGTGGCGATGGTGTGCACCCAGGTGGACAGCCCGGCCCGGTCCGGGTCGTAGCGGTCCAGGTTCCGGTAGGCGCGCAGCAAGGTCTCCTGCACGGCGTCGTCGACCTCGCCGACCGCCCCCAGCATGCGATAGCAGTAGCCGGTCAGCGGACCGCGCAGCGGTTCGAGCGCAGTCTCGGCGGAGGGCGATCCCTGCATGGCAGCCACCCGCCCATGATGCCGGATCCCTCGACGCCCCGCCGCGACCGACGCCGGGGGATGGGGTCATCGGCCGGCCTTGTCGGAGGTGTAGGGCAGCAGGGCCATCTCGCGGGCGTTCTTGATGGCGGTGGCCATGGCGCGCTGCTGCTGGACGGTGAGGCGGGTGACCCGGCGGCTGCGGATCTTGCCGCGATCGGAGATGAACTTCCGCAGCAGGGTGGTGTCCTTGTAGTCGATGTAGCTGACGCGGGCTTCGTGCAGCGGGTTCGGGCGGGGCTTGCGCTCCTTGCGCCCTGGGGCGATCTTGACCACGGCGGGTTCTCGCTTTCGTGGGGTCTCTCGGCGGGGAGTCGTTCAGGCGACCGGGTCGAGCAGGTCGGCGAAGGCGTCCGGCAGTGCCTTCCAGCCCGGTTCGCCCGCCGCCAGCTCGGTGTCGGTGAGCAGGCAGGAGTCGAGCAGGTCGGTGATGCCGCCGCTGTCCAGCCCCTGCGCGGTGAAGCACAGTTGCTGGACCCGGTCGCCGTAGACGGCGTCCCAGTCCAGGGCGGCGGCGGTGCGACGGGTCGGCGGGTAGAGCTCCCAGGCCGCGTCCGGCAGCGAGACCAGCCAGGGGCCGCACCCCTCCACCGCGAGGTTCGCCCCGGCCGCGTCCCAGGCCAGCATCAGGTCCGGGCGGTTGGCCAGCCAGAACCGGCCCCGGCTGCGCTGGGCGGCGGGCACCAGATCGTCCAGCGCCGCGTGGAACCGGCCCGGGTGCAGCGGGCGGCGGCGCTCCCACAGCAGGGTGGCGACTCCGGCCTCGTCGCAGCGCTGGGGCAGCAGGGCCAACGCCGGGTTGACCCGGTCCCGGGCCGCCGCGACGTCGAAGCCCGCGAGGGCCGCGGCGGTCAGCGCCGTACCCACCGGTGCGGGGGTGCCGAGGCGGACCAGCTCGGCGGTAGGCCGCAGTTGACGCAGCATCGCCAGCCCCGCCCCCAGTTCCGGGGTGTCGACCGCCTCGGGGACGTGGGCGACGGCGATCAGTCCGGCGTACTCGACCTGGTGCGACAGGGCCTCGTCAACCGTACGCTCGTCGTCGGCGCTGGTGTGCAGCCCATGCTCGGACAGCTGGTCGGAGACGGACAGCTCGGGCAGGACCCGGAGCGGGTCCACGGCCGTGACCACCCCTGCGATCTCGACGAGTTCGTCCATGCAGCGGCCTGCGGCCTCGCCTCCCGCGATCATCTCCACCAACGGGTGCGGGTCGCATCCGCCCCACAACTCGACCACGGCCAGGCGGTGACGTCCGGCCTCGGCGATGGCGCGCAGTTCGGGCAGCAGATCCACGCGCAGCGCGCAGCAGGGGCAGTCGTTGGTCAGCGGCACCTCCGCCCCGGCCAGCGGACCGGTGGCGTCCCAGGCCTTGCGGTGCACCCGGCCCTGGGACGCGTCGGTCAGGTCGTGGTGCAGCACCACGGCGCCCTCGCAGCCGGCGAGGATTTCCAGTACGGCCTGGCGGCGGGCGGCCTGGTGCAGGCCGGCGACGACCACCACGGGCAGCAGGCTCTGTGCGGACACGTGTGCTTCCTTCTTCCTGTTTTCCTTGTTCGGGGGTCGCGCCCCGGCCTGTCCGGCCCGGGAATGTCGGCGCAGTCCGGGGCGCGACCGGTCTGTGGGGCATCTACCAGCTGGATTTGCGGACGCCGGGGAGGTATCCGGCGTGGGCCTGCTGGCGCAGGTTGATCCGGGACAGACCGAAGGCGCGCTGGTAGCCGCGGGGCCGTCCGTCCACCGCGTCGCGGTTGCGCACGCGCGTCGCGCTGGCGTCGCGGGGCTGGCGTCGCAGCTCGGCCTGGGCGGCGAGGCGGTCCTCGGGCGAGGTGGCCGGGGCGGCGATCAGGCGCTTGAGCTCGCCGCGGCGCTCGGCGTAGCGGGCGACGACGACGCGCCGCTGCTCGTTCTTGGCGATCTTGCTGCGTTTGGCCATCAGACCCTGACCCCCTGGGCGCGCAGGCGGGCGACGGCCTTCTCGATGCCGAGCCTGTCGACGGTCTTGATGCCCTTCGTGGACAGGGTGAGGCGCACGGATCGGCCCTCGCTGGGGAGCCAGTAGCGCTTGGTCTGGATGTTGGGGTCGAAGCGGCGCTTGGTGCGGCGGTGCGAGTGGGAGATGGCGTTGCCGAACCCGGGCTTGCGCCCGGTGAGCTGGCAGTGGGCGGACATGGGCGGCTCCAGGCAGGAGGAGGCGAAGGACGTGGATGAGGCCGGAACGGCAGCGGGAATGCCACGGCTGCCGTCGGCGTTGAGCAGGACACTAGCACTAATGGAAACGAAAACCATTACGCTATGGTGGCCCGTCAGATCACACCCGAGGAGGAGACCCCCATGGCTCGCAACGAACTGCGCCCGATCATCAAGCTCCGCTCCACCGCCGGAACCGGCTACACGTACGTCACCCGTAAGAACCGCCGCAACAACCCGGACCGGCTCACCCTGCGCAAGTTCGACCCGGTCGTCCGCGGGCACGTCGAGTTCCGCGAAGAGCGCTGACCGCCACCCACCCCACCGCGCACGTCCCGCTGCACACATCCCGCTGCACACATCCCGCAAGGAGCCACGATGAAGCCCGGAATCCACCCCGAGTACCGCCCCGTCGTCTTCCGCGACAAGGTCGGCGGCCTCGCCTTCCTGACCCGCTCGACCGCCACCAGCGCCCACACCATCGACTGGGAGGACGGCAACACCTACCCCATCATCGACGTCGAGACCTCCTCCGCCAGCCACCCCTTCTACACCGGCAACGCCCGCGTCCTGGACACCGCCGGCCGCGTCGAACGCTTCAACCGCCGCTACGCTCACGCGGCCAAGCAGACGGGCGCGCGGCAGCCCGGCACCGCGAACTGACGCACCGCCCGCACGCCTCGGAGCGGAGGGATCACCGCAGCTGCGGCAGCACCTCCGCTGCGAGGGACGCCCTCACCCGGCGGCGTCCGCCACGTGCGAGTCAGAGCGGGGTGTTGTCGGCGGACTACGCCCCGTCGCCGGGGGCGGCGGTACCGGAGGCGGCGTGGTAGCGGAGGCCGTCCATCAGGAGGTCGAGAAGGCGTGCCATCCGGGCCTGGTGCTCCGGGGTCGCGGCGGCCAGGGACAGGCCACTGAGGCTGAACAGCACGTCGTCCGGCTCGACGTCGGCGCGGATCACGCCCGCCGCCGTTCCGGCCCGGAGCAGTTCGGTGATCGCGTCGGTCAGCATCGCCCGGCTGTGCGAGAACGGGTCGCCTCCGGAGGCGATGAGGGCGCGCAGCGCATCGGACATCCCGCGCTTGGTCGTCATGTACTGGATGAAGCCGTCCATCCAGGCACGCAACGCGGCGTCAGGCTCCCTGGTACCCAGAAGCTCTGAGGCCGAGTCGCAGAGCCTGACGAGTTCGCTCCGATAGGCCGCTTCGACGAGTTCCTCGCGGGTGGCGAAGTGGCGGTAGAGGGTGCCGATGCCCACGCCGGCCTCCTTGGCGATCGCGTCGAGCGTCGCCTCCGGCCCGTCCTGGGCGAAGGCCCGCGCCGCCACCTCGATCAGTCGGTCGCGGTTGCGGCGCGCGTCGGCGCGCAGCGGCCGGGGGTCGGCGGTGGTCACGGCGATTCCTCTCTTCCGGCTGCGGACGGCGTGGCCGACGGTTCGGCCCGCTCGACAGTTCTGCCCGGGTGCGCGGGTCGGATGGGCGCATCAAATGGGCGGGTCGGGTTGCAAGCGGAGGATCCTCCGCTTAGTCTCGAGATATGCGGAGGGTCCTCCGGTTCTCACTCTACCGGCCGTATCCCTCTGCGCACCCCCGCGCGCACCCCGGTCCGGACCCCAGCCGGAGCCCGGACCCCAGCCAGATGGGAATGATCATGACCGCCACCACTCCCCCCGCCCGCCTCACCACCCCCTTCGGCGCCCAGTCCACGGCAGCCGAAGTCATCTCGGGCGTCGACCTGGCCGGCCGCCGCGCCGTCGTCACCGGCGGCGCCTCCGGCATCGGCGTCGAGACCGCACGCGCCCTCGCCTCGGCCGGCGCACAGGTCACCCTCGCGGTCCGGGACCTCGACGCCGGAGCCCGCACCGCCGAGGACATCACCGCGACCACCGGCAACAAGGACATCCACGTCGCACCCCTCGATCTCGCCGACCAGGCCTCCGTCGCCGCGTTCGTGGCCGCGTGGGACGGGCCGCTGCACATCCTGGTCAACAACGCCGGCGTGATGGCCTCGCCCGAGCTCCGCACCCCGGAAGGCTGGGAGCTCCAGTTCGCCACCAACCACCTCGGCCACTTCGCGCTGGCCACCGGTCTGCACGAAACTCTGGCGCGGGACGGCGGAGCGCGCGTCGTGGCCGTCAGCTCCAGCGCCCACCACCGCTCCCCCGTCGTCTTCGAGGACATCCACTTCCGCGAGCGCCCGTACGAGCCCTGGTCCGCCTACGGCCAGTCCAAGACCGCCAACGTGCTGTTCGCCGTCGAGGCCGCCAAGCGCTGGGCCGCGGACGGCATCACCGTCAACGCCCTGATGCCCGGCGGGATCCGCACCAACCTTCAGCGCCACGTCTCCACGGAGGAACTCGACCGGCTGCGCGCCCAGGCCGCCGGCGGCACGGAGCTGAAGTGGAAGACCACCGAACAGGGCGCGGCCACCTCCGTGCTGCTCGCGGCCTCGCCGCTGCTGGAGGGTGTCAGCGGCCGTTACTTCGAGGACTGCAACGAAGCGGTCCGCGGCGAACTCGGCGCACGTAACGGCGTCGCCGAATACGCCCTCGACCCCGAGGCCGCCGCGCTGCTCTGGCAGGTCTCGCACGACACCCTGGCAGGCACCCGCGGCTGACGCTCCGCGGATCGTGCACGATCCCGGACGGCATCGGCGTGACACTGCCGCTGTTCGCAGCGGGGGTTGGGGTGTTCAGTTGCGGGCTGGGCAGAGAGTGCGATCGCGGACGCTCGTCGGTGCTGCGGGCCACAGGGCGTTCACGGTTCCGGTGGAGGGGCCCGCGAGCGCGCAGGCGCGTCGGTTCAGCTCGTCCTGGCCCACCGGAATGTCAGCACCGACACCCGCCACGTCGCCGTTGACATGGAGGACGGGTGCGCCGTACCAGGCGCTGGTGGAGAACAAGTCGCCATAGTTCACCGTCACCAGGGGGCGGCCGGTGGTGGAGTCGAAGAGCCGCACCTGGGTGAAGCCGGCCGAGCCGATGAAGTCGTCGCCGACTATCAGGGCGTCGGTGGTACTGCCGTGACCGGCAACGGTGGTCTCCGCCCAGATGGCGCCCTGGGTGTGACGGTAGAGGGAGATGCCACCGCTGAAGGACATGGCCACCGCCGAACCATCCGGCAGCGGCTGGACCGTGAGGATGTACCGGCTGGTGAGCGTGGTGCGGCCGGTCCAGTCGTAGCCGGCCTGGTGGCGGGCCAGCGCGTACAGGCCCTGACTTCCGCCGATGAAGAGATATCCGCCGACGCTGGACAGGGCCTCGCTGGAGGCGGCGTCCGTGATGGTCGTGCGGTAGAGCGGAACCGGCTGAGCGGAGCCCTGCGCGGGTGTGGAGTAGACGGCGAGCATGTGACTCCAGAGGCAGACGAGCTCGCCGGTGGTGTCGTCGAAGAGGGCGCCCCGGGCGACTTGGCCCGCGGGTCCGTCGATGACGACCGGGCTGCCCAGGGCGCCGTTGCGGAAGGGATAGAGCAGGATCCGGCCGGAGCGGGTGGCGAGCGCGAGGGTGGACTGCCGGGCGCTGTAGGAGGAGCCGTAGATCGCGGTCTGCGCACCGTCGACGGTGACCCGGGTGAGGTGGGCGGATCCCCGAGCGGTGTCGTAGACCGTGACCGAGCCGGTCGTGGACAGGGTGGAGACGTACAGCAGTGTCGACGTTCCGGGCACGGGGTAGGTGGCCTTGATGAATCCGACCTGCACGGTGGTGTCGATGACGGGTGCGGACGGTGCGGAGTAGAGCAGCACCGATCCGTCGGCGGTGGGGACGGCGGCGGACTGGTCGTCACCGCTGAGAGCCACGATGGATCCCACGTGCGTCCCGTAGGCGACGAGGTCGGTGCCGTTCGTCGGCGCGCCGTCCGTGGTGCCGAGCGCGGCGGGATCGTCGGCGACTTCCTTCACCGCGTTGTCGACGGCGACGAGCAGTCGGTGGGCCTGTGGCCGGTAGGTGACGGTGGTGTCCACCGGGACGGGTGCCGGGGACGCCAGGTTGCGGGCGGTGCCGGCGTCGAGCGCATAAAGGCGGGTCGCGCCGGCGGCGTACAGGTGCGGGCCGGCGAAGGTCAGGGAGTCCATCGGGGGCAGATCCGTCCGCACGGCTGAGGGAGTGCCGGAGGAGTTCCAGCGCCACAGCGCCAGACGCCCGTCGGCGCCGGAGAACGCCACGGTGTCGCCGGACGGGGTGACGGCGAGTGCGCGAGCCGGCTGGTTCCCGGCTCTGAGCACCCGTGGAGTGGTCGCGGTGCGGACGTCCTGGGCGCCGAGGTCCCCGTCCCCGGTGCTCCATGCCATGGTCAGGCCGTCGCTGGACAGTGCGAGCGCACGGGGGTCGGCGACCTCGGCGATCCGCCGGGCGGGGGTGTCCGGGGACGCCGGGTCCCACAGCAGGATTCCCGTGCTCACGGCCACGGCCAGCGGGCCGCCTGCGGCGGGGAAGGCGATGGCCCGGACGTCGGTGGCCAGCGTGGTGGGGAGCGGTACCTCGGTCTGGGTGGGCACGTTCCACACGTGCAGGTGGTGGTCGGTGCCGAGGACGGCCGTGTAGTGCGCCTGCTGGTCGACGGCGATCGCTTCGACGTGCGCGGAGCGCGGCGGCAGGAGGTGACGGATACGCAGATCCCGATTGACCACGGAGAGCAGAGCGGATCGGCTGGAGGTGCTCCCCGGCGCGAGTGCCTGCGCGGTGAGGGCCGCGAGCACGGCCTGGTCCGGGGAATCCACGGCGTCCTGGAGGGCTTGGCCGCTGAAGGCCTCCGCGTTCACGCCGATCTGGTGCTGGTCGGCCTGCCGGCTGAAGTGATCGGCGGCACCCAGCCCCGCGCCGGCCAGAACGAGCAGCGTCACCGCCACTCCGGCGGCCCACCGGGTGGCGCGCGACAGGCGCCTGCTCCTGCGGACGGCCTTGCGAACGCTGCCTGCGGCGCGGACACGTGGGCGCCGCGCTGCGGTGCCGCCGGCTGCGCTGCCTTCGACTGTGCTGCCTTCGACTGCGGCCGGTCTGTCGGCGGTGGCCACGAGCAGGACATGGCTGGTGCGCAGCGCCGAGCCGGGCAGTGCGGCGGCGGCGGCCGGTCCAATCGATCGCAGCGCGCCGACGGGTGTGATGTCGGCGTGGATCACGACCCGGGGGTCGGCGTCGCCCACTGCCCAGCCGATCGGTGTCAGGCGCAGGGGGCGCGGTGGGAACAGCCGGCCGAGGGCGACGGCGGCGGCCGCCGCCGGATGGGCGGGCGGGAGCGTCGTGACGGGCCGGCCGCCGGGATGGAGGAGAGCCCAGCGTGCTCCGTGGCCGCGGGGGAACTGCTCCTGGGCGCGGATCCAGTCGAAGGCGGGCCGCAGCAGCGCGCTCATGGCGTCCAGGCCGTCGCTGAACAGCATGCTGGACAGGTCGGGGAGCAGTTGTTCGTCGGGATCCGTCACGGCTTCGAGAACGAGCGTGCCGAGGGCTGACGGGGTGGGACTGCCGAGCAGGATCGGGGACTGGATGCTGCCGTGGGCGGCGTGCGGGCCGTGTTCGAGGTGGTGGACGAGGTGCCTGACGGCCTGCCACGGCAGGTCAGGGTGGCCGGCTTCCAGGTCGGTCAGCGGACTCTCCGCCGTCAGAGCGCCGGGGTTCACCGGGAGTTCCCGCGGTTCGGCGTCCTGTGGTTCGGCGTCCTGAGGTTCGCCGTCCTGAGGGCCCCCGCTCGACCAGCTCAGGGCTGCCAGCAGCAGTTGCCGTCGCTCCTCGGTTCGGTGGGTCCGGCGTGCCCGCACCGCACGGGCCGCGTGCAGGACGGCGCAGGCACGGCCGAAGGCCTCGGGTCGCTCCTGCTGGATCAGGTGCAGGGCGAGGCCGGCCTCGTCGCGCGGACCAGCGTCCGGGGCCGGCCCGGAGGCGGGTGTGGCAGCGTCCAGCCACGGGTCGTCGGTGAGGACGGCTGCGCGGCAGGCGGCGATCCACCAGCCCTGATCGCAGAGCATCGCACAGAGCTGGAACGGCCCGAGGTCGGGGTCGGTGCCCGCTGCCATCGTCCGGGAGACGGCACGGATGTGCGCGAGGACGGTGCCCGGGTCGGCGTCGGTCAGGCGCATGGGGCCTCCTCCGCGGTGGCGCCGGGGCTCTGATCGGACGTCATCAGCGAACACAGCCGGGCCTGCAGGCCGGCACGGTCGACCGAGATAGCCGTCAGGTGCCCGCGCACGCTGCCGAAGACGGCGTACCGCCCGTCGGCGGTGAAAGCGACGCTCAGGAAGGACCCTTCGATGAAGGACTCGCCGGGACCCGGCGGTGATTCGCTCGCCGGAAGGCTCAGCAGTGCGGAGCCGTCGGCGAGGTCGGTGATCATGCCGTTGGCGTCTGCGCCCGCGGTGGCCAGCAGCGTGTGGTCGGGGCTCTGGGCGGCCGCCAGTACGTTCGAGCCGTGTGCCGCGGTGAGCGTGGACGTCAGTTTCAGGTCGGCGTCGTAGCGGGCCAGATGACCGTCGCCGAAGCCGATGAGATAGCCGCCGTCCGCCTCGGTGAGCACGGTGCTGGCGTCGCTGGTGAACCTGGCCTCCCGCAGCAGGCGCCCGGTGCTCGGATCGACGACCGCGGCGTAGCCGTCGCGATGGGAGATCAGCAGGGTACTGCCCCCCGGGTCGAAGGCGAGGGCGCCGACAGGAGCCTGGTCGGTGTCGCCGACCAGGGGTTGTGGCCGGCCACCGTGCGGGTCGAACCGCCAGGTGCGTCCCGACGCGTCCCCCGCCATCAGTTCCCCGCCGTTCGGGGAGAAGGCCAGCCGGTAGACCGCTGCGGCGGTGCCGGTATGCAGCACGGCGGTGGGCACCGAACGGTGCGGGTACGGCCACACGCTCACCGCTCCCTGTCCGTGACCCACCGCCAGGAGCGATCCGCCGGGGTCCAGGCTCAGCGTCGCCGCGGGCCCGTATCCGCCGATGTCGACCACGGCCACCGGTTGCCCGGTTGTCCCGGGCGTGTACCGGCTCACCTGGCCGTTTCCGTAGAGGGCGAGCACGGCGCCGGGCGTGACCGGGTCGGCGACGACCGTCGCGAGAGACCCTCGCGGGTCAGGTCGCAGGGACGGCTTCCAGAAGGTGATCCGACCGGAGACGGTACCGGCGGCCACCTCCTCGCCGGAGGGCGCCAGGCCGAGAACTGCGGTGAGAGCCCCGTAGTCGGATTCGTACGGGGTGCCCGCCTGCTGACCGTCGGCCAGAGCGACGGTGAAGACCTGGGTGTCCGGGGACTGGAGGTCCACCGCGTTGATCGGTGGGAAGTTGTGGGTGGCCACGGCTGCGGTCTGTCCGTCCTGCGAGAGCGCGAACGCATAGATGCTGCCCGAGACGTGAATGGTCCTGGGGGTGGTGAAGGTCGCGGTGTCCCAGACGCGCAGAGCCTCGTCCGCGTGTCCGCTGACCAGCCGTCGGCCGCCGTCCGTGAGCGCGAGGGCGGTGACGCCGTTGCTGCCCAGACCGAGGGCGGGCGCGGTCAGCAGGACCCGGGGCTGTGCGGCGGTGTCGGCCAGGTCGTAGAGGAGGAGCGAGGGCTCCTTCGAGTCCGCGTCCCGGCCGACGACGAGTCGGCCGGACGTGGGGAGGGCCAGAGCGGTGATCCGGCCGTCGGGGGCCGCGACACGTCTACCGCTACCAGGTGTGCCATTGCCAGGGACGCCGCTACCGGGTACGCCGTTGCCGGGTTCGGGGGTGGGGGCGGCGTAGACGCCACTGCCCGAGACCGCCCAGGCGATCATGTCTCCGGAGGAGGAGACGGCGAGAGCCTGGGTGCGCCCTGTGCCGGTGAAGACCATCTGGGCAGTGGACGTACCGCTTCGCCCGGGTGTCCACAGCAGCACGCTGCCCTGGTCCGTGCCCAGCAGCAGGCGATGGTCGCGCGTGAAGGCGACGGTGGTGACGGAACCGCGGGCGGGATCGGTGCGGGCCAGCAGTCGGTGGTCGGCGGAGTAGAGCTCGACGGCGGTTCCCTCGGCCACCGCGATCTCGGTGCCGGTGGCGTCGTAGACCACGGCATGCGGGGTCGACGGGGGCGTGATCACCGCGGAGAGCCGGGGATCGAAGTACGCGGACCCGAACAGGGCGCTGCGCACACCCTGGTCGTCCGGCTCCAGTTGCTCGGCCTGGAGGGCGAGTCGTGCGGCGGTGTCGGGTGCGGCCCCGACGTCGGCACGCGACTGCGCGCTCAGTCCCTGCGCCTGCTGGGCAGCCTGTGCGTGCTCGTTCGCAGTGGCGCTGCGCAGCAGGAAGAAGGCCACCACCGCCGCGGCGAGCACCGCTGCTCCCAGTACCGGCGTGATCCAACCCCGTTGGAGTACCGAGCACGTGACGGCGTCGGTCACCGACACGGCGGTCTGTGTCTCCGGGCGTCCACCCTGTGCGGCGGAACGGGCGACCGCCCCGTCGGCGGCGGCCACGACGAGCCGGTGGCCACTCGACGCCACCGCGGGCACCTTGTGGTTCAGGCCGTCCACGGAACGGAGTAGGCCGGCGTCGTCGACGGCCGCGCTGATCACCGTGCGCTTGTGGATCGGGCGTCGTGCCGCCCGCGACAGGCCGAGGAGCAAGGCCAGGCCGACGGCGAGCGCAGCACCGGCCGACGCCCCTTCCACGGACGACAGCGCCTCGCCCTCGGCGTCCAGGATGCTCCAGCGCACCGCTGCGCGTCGCGGGAAACGGCGCTGCCCGGCCGCCCAGCCGTGAGCCGCCGCAGCCGCCTCGTCGAACGAGCGGTCGGTTCGCAGCGCGGGATCCGCAGCGAAGAACCGCGGGGAAGCCGCGGATCGCCTGCGGAGGCCGCGCACCCGATGCAGCGTCAGCGTGCACAGGACCGCCTGGACACCGGCGCCCTGCAGGACCAGCACCACCGGCAGCCGGACCGTCCGCCGGAGCCGCCACCCGCTCGGTAACCACGCCAGCAGGGCCCGTGAGCCGTCTTCCGCGACGCGCCGCGCGCGGGACACCGATCGCCTCGATGCAGAGCCAGAGCCCGCGCCCGAACCCGCTCCCGAGCCCGCCGGCACCGTCATCAGGGCATCCTCTCCAGGGCCAGGCCCAGCGCCCGCGCAACCGTGGGAGAGGCGGTACTGGCCAGCGAACGTTCCAGCGCCGGCCGGTCGGCGACCGCGTGGACATCGGTCACGGCCTGCTCGGCCGCATACCAGTCCAGGCCTTCGGTCGAGGGGCCCATGAGCAGTGAGCCCACCGCGTCCAGCGTCAGCGGGGAGCGGGTCAGCGGGATGACGTACTGGAGGTAGGGGGCGTCGACGGCCGTGCCGTCCCGGACGAAGACGACGGCCCAGCCCTCCTCCGCCCTGCCGGAGCGTGCGGTCAGCAGCCAGACCGGTGTTCCGTCGGAGCGGTCGGACACCTCGTCGAGATCGAAGTTGACGTCCCCCGCCGTCACCCGCCGCGCATGTGTCGTCTCCCCGTCGGCAGCCGCATGGACCAGCGGGCCGGAAGCGGCGTGGCGAACGGTGAGACCATGGCCGGCGCCGTCGGGAACGGCCCGCGTATCGTCCTCGTGCTCAGCCAGCGTCACCGGCAGCCGTCCCGCCGAGCCGAGGCCCTGCGGAGCCCGGGCTTCGGTGCGGCCGTCGGTACCCGGAACCTGCGGCAGCTCGGGAGTCGACCCGGTGAAGGTGGTGAAGTACCGGCTCCAGTCGGCGGCACGCACGTAGCGCTCGACCCGGGCGCGCGCCTCCACCGCCACCGGGTCGATCATGGCGAGCGTGGCCTCGTGACGAAGGATCCGGGTCAGCGTGTCGTGCAGCAGCCGCAGCCCCTGGGTGAAGCGCGGGGGACCCAGTTCGGATTCGGTCGCGTCGAGCAGGAGCCGCCGGGCCTGCGGCACCGCCTCCGCTCCGAGCTCCCTGAGCAGCATGGCCGCGTGGATCACCAGCACGTCCGTGAGCCAGGGGAAGTCCCGCGCGGTGACGGTGGACCAGTCCAGGCCGAGCCCCGGTGCCTCGGAGGTGAGCGCGTAGTAGCCCGCGACGCAGGCGAGGGTCGGATCCGCCTTCCTGCCGCGTTGGGTGGCAGCCCGCTCGATGACCGGTCCGGCAACCAGGGCGGCCGACAGCAGGCGTCCGCCGGCCAGGTGGTCCAGGAGCGTCTGGGCGGCCTGGTCGCGCAGCCTGATGCGTACCTCGCCGGTGGAGGACACGGCGTCGGAGTCCGCAGTGACCTCCGCGCTCGCCCCGGGCGGCACCGCTGTGAACTCCGGGAGGCCGTCCGGAGTGGCCAGCCCGCAGTACACCGGACGCCGGCCCGGGCGGCGTTGGTCCAGGCGCGTGGGCCGGCCGGTGCGGAGCGTCACGATGGCGAGCGGAACTCCGCCGGTGACCAGGAAGCTGAGTACGGCCCCGGCCGCCAGCGCCGCGGTCGTGCCCGCGATCCAGTCGACCAGTTCCCGGGGTCTGCGCCGCGGAACCAGGGTGAACCCGCGACCCGATCCCGGCGGCTCGGGCTCGGCGCGTATCCCCGCCAGCAGGCTGACCGATACCGGCCCGGCCAGATCGATCACCTCGGACCAGCGCTCACCGCTCGGGGCGACGGCCCGCACCACGTACCGCCCGTCGGGGAGATCGATCTCCTGACGCGGACGCCTGCCTGCGGCGAGGACGAGCGACGGCCCTGATCCCGAGCCGACGTCGGCGATCTCCACCGGTACCAGCGAACCCGGAACCGCCGCGGCGGCGTCGACGGTCACGCGCAGCAGACCCACGACGTCACCCCGTCTCCCGCACATCGATGGTGTGGTCGCAGTCGAAGGGTTCAAAGGGGAGGTACCGCTTCGGCGGAGGGCCCATCAGATACTCCCCCGCCTCGAAGTCGAGCGAGACCTCATGGACGCCCGCCGTCAGCGGCGTGCTCCACCAGCCCTCCCTCAGCACGGGCACGGCGGGCGGACCGTCCGGCGCCGGCTCCGTCAGCGCCGGTTCCGTGGGGGCCGGTTCCGTGGGGACGATCCGTACCCGGGCCGCTCCGGTGGCCTTCTCGGGGCGGCAGCAGATCCTCGCATCCACCTGGGGCGGTCCCGGCAGGAGGTGCAGGAGCCGGTCCCCCGAGAACCGCGATTCCGCGAACTGGGGCTCGCGGCCGGCCGGGGAATGCCGCTCGGTCAGGGTGCTGACCGACTCGTGCAACGCCAGCAGGGACACCGACCAGCGGGAGTCCTTCCGCCTGGCGGCCCTGCCGCGAAGCGAGGCGAGCAGGTGCTCGGTGAACAGGCTCACGCCACGACGGCGACCGTAGGCCGGGCGTCCCATCCGGGTCGAGCTGACCACCCCCCACTCCTTGCGTTGCTCCTCGACGATCCGCCCGTCGAAGACGGGGGCGGTCCGGGAGTCGTATTCGGTGAGCTGATGGGGAATCTCGCGGCAGGCGTCGATGAAGAAGTACTGAGTCTCGGCGACGAACCGGCACATGCCGGCGACCAGTTCCTCGACCTCGATGGCCGCGTCGCAGGAGAGCATCGGGTTCCTGCCGAAGTCCTCCATCAGCAGGAGCTGGCTCCGCAGCGCGAGACCGTGGCCGCTGAAGAAGAACATCGCGACGTTCGCCGGGTTCTGCCGGCACAGATCGGCCCAGCGCCAGATCGCCTTGACGGTGGCGTCCACCGACGGCAGTTCCAGCCCGGCACAGCGCGGGTCCCGGACACCGGGGCGCGGTGAGACGAGCACGTCGATGCTGCCGAGCGTGGCATCGGGGTGGTGCATCTCGGTGCGGACCCATTCGGCGAACGCCAGTGCCGAGGAGGCGGGCGAGCGCAACTGGTGCCGCACGATCGTGTCGTGGGACACCGGCTCGGACCCGCCGGGGAGATGCCGGTATCCGGCCACGCCGATGACCAGGGCATGCACCAGCGGCCCGGTGGCCTGCGGGTCGGGCTCGACCAGGTAGGTCACCGGCCCTGCCGAACGCGCTCGGCGAGCCGGGCGTGGAATCCCGGCTGCAGGAAGTAGGCCCCGTGGGCCGACAGCTTCCCCGTGCGGAACTCGCAGTCCTCCACGCCGTCGATGATCGGCGCCAGGCGGAACGACAGCAGGTCGTTGTAGTCGAAGATGTTGATCCAGCGTCGCACCGCCGAAGGCCGCGGCAGACGGACGGCGGTCGGACCGGGGACCCCGGGATGCCTGCCGAACAGGCTCAGTTCCTCGAAGAAGCCGACCTGCGAGCCGACCGTCACCAGGATGTCGACGCTGATGCCCTGCGTGTCCGGATGCCTGGTCAGCACGTCGTGGACGATGTTTCCGCCCATGCTGTGGGCGATCACCACCAGCGGGTCGTCGTCCCGGCGCTCCGCGTACGCGCTTCGCAGCACGCCGGCCAGCGCGTCGGCGATCTCCCCGCCGCCCTGCCGGGTGCCCTCGACCGGCTGCGGTCGCTCGGAGAGGTAGACCAGCACGTCGCCCAGGAAGTCCGTCAGCTTCGGTGTGAGTTTCGCGCGGAGTTTCTCCGCGGACGGCCGCGCGATGCGGTTGACGGCCGCGGACCTGATGCGCTGCACGCCTGCCTGCAGCCTTCCCCAGGAGGCGGAGTCGCCGAGGACCTCCCAGTCCGTCTCCGTCTCCGTCTCCGTCTCCGTCTCCGTGTCGGCGTCGGCGTCGTCCGCACCGCCCGGCTCGGCTGCGGTCCACTCGGAATCCAGCGCGTCGCGCAGCCCGTTCACGAACTGCTCGTCGTCGCGGACGGAGTCGAGCCAGTCCGGCCGTGGCACCCGCGCCGCGTAGGCCAGTGCCGAGGCGGACAGCTCGGCCAGCGCGTCGGCCTCGCTCGGGCCGAGGCCGGCACCCTTCCCCGTCACCGTGCCGGCCCACAGCAGGTTGACGGCGTCCACCAGGCTCACCCGGGCCGTGGCCACGAGCAGCGCCTGCGGTGGCGCCTGCTCCGGGCAGTACTCCTCCAGCGCGTCCGCGAGAACCTCGCCGGCTTCCGATCCGCCGAGGGCTTCGACGTCGTCGTCCAGCCTGGGCACGCTGGCACCGCCCCAGGCCGCCTTCGCGCCCAGGTCGCCCCAGTACGGATTGCGGATCCTGACCTGACCCGGATCCGGCCAGAGGGGCGGCTGCAGGAGATACCTGCGGAAGTACGCGTCGCGCTGCTCCGATGCGGCCTGCAGCTCACCGCTGATGCGGTTGGCTACGCCGTGGACGAAGACCAGAGGCACGGAACCCCGCCTTCTGTGTGCGGGCAACCTCTGGCCACCCGCTCCAATCCCGCTATGTGGGCCAATATAGGGGTGGGCGGTGGCCGCGGTTCCGAACTCTCTGATTGTCCGTCATAACGATTGAGCGCGCGGGCGTCAGGGCTGCAGTGCGGCCCGGACCACGTCCGCCAGCGCCGTCGGCTTGCGGCCGGTCAGGTCGGCGACCGCGGAGCTGACCTGCGCGAGGAAGCCGCCACGGGTCGCCGCACCGAACGACGCCACGACCTCGGCGATGTGGTCCGGGAGCCCGGCGGCCCGCAGGCCGGTGCCGAACGCGGCATCGTCGACCTCGACGAGCTCGACGTCCCGGCCGCCGATCTCGCGGGCGAGAGCCGCCAGGTCGGCGGCGCTCAGCGCCTCGGGGCCGGTGATGTCGTACGCCCTACCCTCGTGCCCGCCCCGGGTCAGGATCGCGGCGGCCGCGGCGGCGCAGTCCTCACGGGTGACGTAGGCGGTGGCGCCGGCGCCACCGCTGGTCACCAGCCGGCCCGACGCGACGGCCTGCCCGATCGTCGGCACCTGCATGTGCGCGTACAGGTTGTTGCGCAGCACGGTCCACGCCACCTCGCTGTCCCGCAGCGCCTGCTCCGTGCCCGCGTGGTCGGCGACCACGAGCGCCGGGTTGGCCGGCACCGGTTCGGGGACGGAGGTGTAGACGATGTGGCGGACACCGGCGTCGGCCGCCGCCGAGATGGCCGCGCGCTGCTGGTCGAGGCGCGCACCGACCGCGTCGGTGGAGATGAGCAGCAGCCGGTCGACGCCCTCGAACGCGGTGGCGAGCGTGCCCGGGTCGGTGAAGTCGGCCCGTCGCACCTGGGCGCCGCGAGCGGCGAGGTCGGCGAGCGCCTCGGGGCGACGGGTGGTGAGTACGACCTCTCGCGGGTCGACGGTCTGCAGCACGAAGTCGGCGCTGGCTCGTCCCAGAGCACCGGAGGCGCCCGTGATGGCGATCGTCATGATCTGTTCCAAACTGTAGTCATCATGGTTGCGGATTGGCATTACCGTAACCGCAACGGTTGCGATATGGCAACATGGAGCCATGGCCCGATCGAAGAACACCCAGTTCGCGGTAGCCGTGCATGTCCTCACCTACCTCGCGGGCCAGACCGAGGGCAGCTCGGTGAGTTCCGACGAACTCTCCAGAAGCACCAACGTCAACCCGGTCTATGTGCGCCGGGTGCTCGGCCCGCTGCGCGAAGCCGGGCTGGTGCGGTCACGGCCCGGCGTGCACGGAGGATGGGAGCTGGAAACCGGCGCACGGGACATCACGCTCGCGCAGGTCTGGCGACTGCTCCAGGGAACAGACCCGGTACTCGGACTGCACGGACCCGACCCGGCCTGTCCGGTCGGCCGGAGCGTCCAGCAGTCGCTCACCGCTCTCGACCGAGCGGTCGCCGATGCCGTCGCCGCAGAACTCGATCAGTTCACCGTGCACGACATCCTCATGCAGGGCGTGGAGCCATCTACTAAGGCAGATTGATAAGATAGCCTTAGTACATGAACGATGACCCGGACCCCGGTGGAGTCGCCTCGGTCCTGCTGGCGAGTATCAGCGTGCTGGTACGACGGGTACGCCAGGTGCCCGTCGACGGCGGACTCACGATGCCCGAGCGCACCGCCCTGTCGCAGCTGAACCGCTCGGGGCCCACCACCTCCTCGGCGCTGGCCCGGGAGGTGCAGATCACGGCGCAGGCGATGGGGGCGACACTCGGCGCGCTGCGGGAACGCGGCCTGGTCGAACGCAGCCCGGATCCCGACGACGGCAGGCGCGTGGTGCTGACGGTGACCGACGCCGGCCTGCAGGCGCTGAAGGACAAGCGCAACGCCCGCACCGAACTGATCGCCCAAGCCCTGACCAGCGGCGCGTTCACCCCGGCGGAGCTGGAGCAACTCGCCGCGGTGGCACCGCTGCTGGAACGGCTGGCCAGCAACATATGACCAATTCCGCACCCGCCGACCGCTACCGGTGGACGGCGCTGACGAATACCACCGCCGCGGTCTTCATGTCCGCGCTGGACGGCTCGATCGTGCTGATCGCACTGCCGGCGATCTTCCGGGGTGTGCACCTGGACCCGCTGGCCCCGGGCAACATCGCCTACCTGCTGTGGATGATCATGGGATACCGGCTGGTCCAGGCCGTCCTGGTGGTCACCGTGGGCCGCCTGGGCGACATGTTCGGCCGGGTCCGGATCTACAACGCCGGCTTCGCGGTCTTCACCTTCGCCTCGGTCCTGCTGTCGTTCGACCCCTTCGACGGCGGCCGCGGAGCGATGTGGCTGATCGCCTGGCGAGTGCTGCAGGCCGTCGGCGGCTCGATGCTGACCGCCAACTCGGCCGCGATCCTGACCGACGCCTTCCCCAAGGAGCAGCGCGGCTTCGCCCTGGGCATCAACCAGGTCGCGGGGCTGGGCGGGATGTTCATCGGCCTGGTCGCGGGCGGGCTGCTCGCGGCCTGGGACTGGCGGGCGGTGTTCTGGGTGAACGTGCCGGTCGGCGTGTTCTTCACGCTGTGGGCCTACCGCACCCTGCGGGACAGCGGCAGGCGCGGCGGCGGGCGGATCGACTGGTGGGGCAACATCACCTTCGCGGTGGGGCTGAGCGCGGTCCTGATCGCCGTCACCTTCGGCCTGCAGCCCTACGGTGGGCACACCATGGGCTGGACCAACCCGCTGGTCGACGCACTGATCGTCGGCGGACTGGTGCTGCTGGCGGCGTTCGTCGCCATCGAGAACCGCGTCAGCGCACCGATGATCCAACTGGGTCTGTTTCGCCTGCGGGCCTTCACCCTCGGCAACCTGGCGGGCCTGGCCATCTCCATCGGCCGGGGCGGGATGCAGTTCGTGCTGATCATCTGGCTGCAGGGCATCTGGCTGCCGCTGCACGGCTACGACTACGGCGCCACGCCGCTGTGGGCCGGCATCTTCATGCTGCCGCTGACCGCGGGCTTCCTCGCCGCCGGACCCGCCTCGGGCTACCTCTCCGACCGGATCGGCTCCCGGGGCCTGGCCACCGGAGGCGCACTGCTGTTCGGCGCCAGCTTCCTCGGCCTGATGCTCCTGCCGATCGACTTCAGCTACTGGATCTTCGCGGTGCTGATCGCGCTCAACGGGATCGCCAGCGGCATGTTCGCCGCCCCCAACTCCTCCTCGATCATGGGCAGCGTGCCGGCCCACCTGCGCGGCGTCGCCTCCGGCATGCGGGCCACCTTCCAGAACTCCGGCACCGCCGTCTCCATCGGCGTCTTCTTCTCCCTGATGATCGCCGGACTCGCCGGCAGCCTTCCGCGCACCCTCACCGGCGGCCTGCACCAGCAGGGCGTCCCGGCCCACGTCGCCGCCCAGGTCGGCAGCCTGCCGCCGGTCTCGTCCCTGTTCGCCGCCCAACTGGGCGTCAACCCGGTCCAGCACCTCCTCCAGCCCAGCGGCGCCCTGACCCACCTGACGGCGGCGCAGCAACAGACCCTGACCGGGCGCGAGTTCTTCCCGAGCCTGATCGCCGGGCCGTTCCACTCCGGCCTGGTCATCGTGTTCGCCTTCGGCGCCGTCCTCGCCCTCCTCGCCGCGATCGTCTCCCTGCTGCGCGGCACCGGCCCCGCCGCCGGGACTCCCGAAGCGCAGGCGACCGACAGCGGCGCTGTCCCCACCGCTGCGACCGGCGGCCAGGCAGGGACAGCAGCGGCCGAGACCGGCACACCCCCCTCCCCGGCAAGCAGCCGGCCTCCCCAGGAGAACCAGCAATGGCACTGACAACGATCGATCCCGTCTCCGCGCTCGTCGTGATCGACCTACAGAAGGGCATCGTCTCGGCCCACACCGGCGATCCGGTCTCCGCCGCCGTCAGGCAGGCGACCCACCTGGCGTCAGAGTTCCGGCGGCACGGCCTGCCCGTGGTCCTGGTCAACGTCACCGGACGCGCGCCGGGACGCACCGAGGCCGGACGGTCGGGCAGCAGCGCCGTCCTGCCGTCCGGCTGGGCCGACCTCATCGACGAACTCGACGTCCAGCCGACCGACCACCTGATCACCAAGCGACGCCGCAGCGCCTTCCACGACACCGGACTCGACACCCTGCTGCGGGACCTGGGGGTCACCCAGATCGTGCTCGCCGGGATCTCGACCAGCGCGGGCGTCGAGTCGACCGCACGCTCGGCCTCCGACCACGGCTACCACGTCGTCCTGGCCACCGACGCCATGACCGACCCCGACGCCGAATCCCACCGCCACAGCGTCGAGCGCGTCTTCCCCAAGCTCGGCGAAACCGCCGGCACCGCCGAGGTCATCGCCATGATCGGGGCAACGCGATGACCCTGCTGGGCCGACTGCTGACCAACCGCAGGGCAGGCGAGACCCACACCGCGTGGAACCTGCCCAACCTCCACGGCCCCGAGCTGCTGACCCTCACCAGCCGGGACTTCGGCGACGGCGGCACCATGCCGCTGGCGCACTGCGCGAAGCACGTCGGCGGCGACGACCTGTCGCCCCATCTCGCCTGGACCCCGCCACCGTCCGGCACCGCACAACTCCTCCTGGTCGTCGAGGACATCGACGTCCCCATGACCAAGCCCGCCGTGCACTGCCTCGCCCTGGTCGACCCGGCATCCGGGCACCTCGCCCCCGGCGCCCTGAACGCACGCCGGCCGGCCCCCGGGGTGCAGGTGCTGCGGTCCACCATCGGACGCGGCTACCACGGTCCCGCACCCATCAAGGGCCACGGGCCACACCGCTACACCTTCCAGGTGTTCGCCCTCTCGACCCCCGTGCACGGCGCCCCCGGCACCACGCCGGACCGGGCCCGGCCCCGCACCCTCCTGCCCGCCGTCACCGCACCCGTCCTGGCCCGGGGCCGACTGACCGGCGTCTTCGAACGCTGACCCACCGTCGAGACCTTCACGAAATCCGCTCCTGCGATCGGTGCCCGTGGGGAACAAAGCCGCCGTCGATGGGGATGTGTACATCGGGGACTCACCGAAGAATCATCGAGGAGACACGGAGGACGGCGCGGCCGGTGATTTCCTTGAGCGGCACGATCGATGACGCACAGTCGATGACGCGGAGGAGAGAAGGCAATGGACGTGGTCCTGACCGAGACCCAGGCCGAGGAGTACGTGCACGGGGTCTGCTTCAAGACCGGCCCGCCCGGCCGGGTCGGCGTCGAACTGGAGTGGCTGGTGCACGACCGCGCCGACCGCGCCCTGCCCGTCCCGGCCACCCGGCTGGACGGCGCGCTCGGCGCCGTGGAGTCCGCCGGCGGGCTGCCGCACGGTTCCAAGCTCACCCGGGAGCCCGGCGGCCAGGTCGAACTCAGCACCCGGTCGGCCTCCACGCTCGCCGACTGCGTACGGTCCACCGCCGTCGACCTGAACGCCCTGCGAGAGGCGCTCGCCCCTGAGGGGCTGGAGCTGACCGGCCACGGCCTCGAACCGCGCCGGGATCCGGCCCGGCTCCTGGACCACCCGCGCTACCGGGCCATGGAGCAGCACTTCGACGCACTCGGCCCGTGGGGACGGATGATGATGCGGGCCACCGCGTCGGTGCAGATCAACCTTGACAGCGGGGACGACAGCGACGGCATCACCGGCTACCGGAGGCGCTGGGCGCTGGCCCACCGGCTCGGTCCGGTCCTGGTCGCCGCCTTCGCCAACTCCCCGCTCTGGCAGGGCAGGCCCACCGGCTGGCGGTCCACCCGCCAGTGGGTCTGGGCGAACGCGGACCCCGACCGCACCCGGCCGCCGCAGCCCCAGCCACCGCAGTCGTCGCGTTCGCAGTCGCAGTCTCAGTCGCAGTCGTCGTCCGACGCGGATCCGCGCGGCTCCTGGGCGCGCTACGCCCTGGACGCCCCGCTGCTGTGCCTGCGCCGCACCCCGCCCGAGTCCTGGGCCGCCCCGCGCGGCCTCAGCTTCCGCTCCTGGCTGCGCGGCGACGCGGCCGAGCGCCCGCCCACCCTGGGCGACCTGGACTACCACCTGACCACCCTGTTCCCGCCGGTACGCGCGCGCGGCTGGCTGGAACTGCGGATGGTCGACGCCCAGGACGGCGACGGCTGGATCGTCCCGGCCGTGCTGGCCGCCACCCTGCTGGACGACCCGGCGGCGGCCGAGGCCGCCTGGGCGGCCACCGAGCCGCTGTGCACCGGCGGCAGCACCCAGCCCACCGCCGAGGTGTGGCTGCGCGCCGCGCGGCTGGGACCGGCCGACCCCGCGATCGGCGAAGCGGCACGGGCCTGCTTCGCAGCCGCCGAAGCAGCACTGACCACCGCCCCGGCCACCAGCGCACCGGCCACCACCGCGTCGGCGACCACCGTCGGGGCCGACCCCGGGGGGTTGCTGCGCGACGCCCTGAGCGCGTTCGCCCTGCGGTACACCGAGCAGGGCCGGTGTCCCGCCGACGACCTCCTGGAAGGACTCGACCGATGAACGAGCACCCCACCCGCACCGACGCCGCCGCCGCGTTGACGTCCTCCCGGCAGCGGACCCTCGCGCTGACGGACTGCCTGGACGAGGCCGAACTGCTGGCCCAGCACTCCCCGCTGATGTCACCGCTGGTCTGGGACCTGGCCCACGTCGGCAACCAGGAGGAGATCTGGCTGGTCCGCGAGGCCGGCAGGCTCCCCGCGCTGCGCCCCGACCTGGACGCGATCTACGACGCCTTCAGCCATCCGCGCGCCGACCGCCCCGCGCTCCCGCTGCTGGCGCCGGACGCCGCCCGCCGCTACCTGCGCCAGGTCCGCGAGCGGGCCCTTGAGGTCCTGGACGCCGCCGCACCCGACTGGGACACCCCCGGATCCGCCTTCGGCGGGGAGACCCCGGTGACGGCCGGCGGCTTCGTCTTCGGCATGGTCGCCCAGCACGAGCAGCAGCACGCCGAGACCATGCTGGCCACCCATCAGCTGCGCTCCGGCCCCGCCGTCCTGGACGCTCCGGCCCCGCCGCCGGCGCCCGCCGACGCGGCCGCCCTGCCGCGAGAGGTGCTGGTACCCGGCGGCCCCTTCACCATGGGGACCGACACCGACCCCTGGGCGCTGGACAACGAACGGCCCGCCCACACCGTGGACCTGGCGCCGTTCTGGCTGGACACCGTGCCGGTCAGCAACCGCGCGTACCAGGAGTTCATCGCCGACGGCGGCTACGCCGACCCGCGCTGGTGGAGCCCCGACGGCTGGAAGCACCGGCAGCAGGCACAGTTGGAGGCCCCGCTGTTCTGCCACCGCGACGGCGGGGCCTGGCTGCGCCGCCGCTTCGGCCGCACCGAGCCCGTGCCGCCACTGGAGCCGGTGCTGCACGTGAGCTGGTACGAGGCCGACGCCTACGCCCGCTGGGCCGGCCGCCGGCTGCCGACCGAGGCGGAGTGGGAGAAGGCCGCCCGGCACGATCCGGACACCGGCCGCTCGCGCCGCCACCCCTGGGGCGACGCCGACCCGACCGCCGAGCACGCCAACCTCGGCCAGCGCCACCTGCAGCCGGCCCCGGTCGGCAGCTACCCGGCCGGCGCGGCGCCCTCCGGGGCACGGCAGTTGACCGGTGACGTGTGGGAGTGGACCTCCAGCGACTTCCTGCCCTACCCGGACTTCGCCGCCTACCCCTACAAGGAGTACTCCGAGGTCTTCTTCGGGACGGAGTACAAGGTGCTGCGCGGCGGCTCGTTCGGAGTGGACCCGGTCGCCTGCCGGGGCACCTTCCGCAACTGGGACTACCCGATCCGCCGGCAGATCTTCTCCGGCTTCCGCACCGCCCGCGACGCGGACCCTGGCGAGGCCGCCTGATGTGCCGTCATCTCGCCTACCTCGGCCCGGAGACCACCCTGGCCGCACTGCTCACCCCCTCCCACGGCCTGCGTGAGCAGTCCTGGGCGCCACGGCGGCAGCGGCACGGGACCGTGAACGCGGACGGATTCGGCATCGGCTGGTACCCGCCGCACGCGGACCGGCCGGACGGGTCAGACGGGCCCGACCAGCCGGACCGGCTGCCCGCCCGCTACCGGCGGGCGGTGCCCATCTGGGCCGACGCCAACCTGCCCGACCTCGCCCGCAGCATCCGCAGCCGGGCCGTGCTCGCCGCCGTCCGCTCCGCCACCGAGGGGACCAGCCAGGACGAGTCCGCCGCCGCCCCCTTCCAGGACGGGCCCTGGCTGTTCAGCCACAACGGGGCCGTCCCCGACTGGACCCGGCTGCCCGCCGCGCTCGGCCCGGCGTCCGGACTGGACACCGCCGACCTGCTCGCGCTGCAGGCGCGCAGCGACTCCGCCCTGCTGTGGGCGATGCTCAGCCGGCGGCTGCGCCGGGGCGAGCCGGCCGCCGCGGCACTGGCCGACGTGCTCCGGCAGACCGCCGCGGTACGCCCGCAGGCCCGGCTGAACCTGCTGCTCACCGACGGACACACCATCACCGCCACCCGCCACGGCGACACGCTCTGGTACCGGACGGCCTCCGACAGCGTGCTCGTCGCCTCCGAACCGGACGACGATCCCGCGTGGCACGAGGTCCCCGACCGGTCCCTGCTCATCGCCGTTCCCGGCCGCGTGCGGGTGTTCCCGCTGCGGCCCGCCACACCCCACCCGCTCCCCACCACCGAGGACCACCGCACGATGCCGAACCGCTTCACGCTCGAACACCGGCTGCCCCGGGACCACTCCGCCACCAGCCTGCGCACCGACGTGCTGCACGGACTGGCGACCAGGCCCAGGACGCTGCCGTCCAAGTGGTTCTACGACGCGCACGGCAGCGAACTCTTCGAGCAGATCACCCGCCTGCCCGAGTACTACCCCACCCGCGCCGAACAGGAGATCCTCACCCGGCGGGCCCCCGAGATCGCCGCACTCACCCGGGCGAGCACGCTGATCGAACTCGGCTCGGGCTCCTCCCGCAAGACCCGCCTGCTGCTGGACGCGCTCACCGCCGCCGGCACCCTGCAGCGCTACGCACCGCTGGACGTCAGCAGCTCCGCGCTCACCGAAGCGGGCGAGGCGCTGTGCCGCGACTACCCCGGCCTGCGGGTCGCGGCCACCGTCACCGACTTCGAACAGGACCTGGCCCTCGGCGACGAGCCGGGCCCGCGGCTGCTGGCCTTCCTCGGCAGCACCATCGGCAACCTCAACCCCGCGGAGCGCCAGTCCTTCTACGGCACCCTGCGGCACGCGCTCAGCTCGGACGACACCCTGCTGCTCGGAGCCGACCTGGTCAAGGACACCGGGACGCTGGTGCGCGCCTACGACGACAGCCAGGGCGTCACCGCGGCCTTCAACAAGAACGTGCTCACGGTCCTCAACCGCGAACTGGACGCCGACTTCGACCCCGCCGCCTTCGACCACGAGGCGGTGTGGAACGAGGCCGAGGAACGCATCGAGATGCACCTGCGCTCCCGCTCCACGCAGACGGTGAAGATCCCGGCCGTCGACCTCGTCCTCGGCCTCCACGCCGGCGAGAGCCTGCGCACCGAGATCTGCTCCAAGTTCCGCCGCGACGCCTTGACCTCGGAACTCGCCACCGGCGGCTTCACCGTCCGACACTGGTGGACCGACAGCGCCGCCCGTTTCGCCCTGCTTCTCGCCGTTCCCACCCGATAACCGACCAGACCGGCACGGTACCCGCCCTCCCACCGTCAGCGGTACCCGGGCCCGCCCGGGTTGACCTTGACACCGATGTCAATCCTTAGAGTCGCCGTCATGACCGATGACGCGTCAACTGAGAACGGACATGCAATGAAGCAGACAGCGGTGGTCACCGCGGGGACGGCGGGAATCGGGCTGGAGACCGCACTGGGGCTGGCCGCTGCGGGCCTCGCGGTCACCGTGGTCGGGCGCAACCCCGAGCGCGGTGACCGCGCGGTCGAACGGATCAACGCCACGGAACCGGCGCATCCCGCCCGGTTCCTGGCCTCCGACCTCGCCTCGCTCGACGCGGTCCGCGCTCTCGCCGCCCGGATCGCCGCCGAAGGTCCGCTGACCGTCCTGGTCAACAACGTCGGGGCGATGTTCGCGGACCGGCAGGACTCGGTCGACGGGATCGAGGCGACGTTCGCCGTCAACCACCTCTCGCCGTACCTGCTGACCGAACTGCTGCTTCCCTCGCTGCGGGCCGGTACGCCGAGCCGGATCGTGAACGTGACCTCGGGATCGATCGGCGTCGCCAAGCGCACCTTCGACGCCGTCGAGCCGCCCGGCGGCTACTACGGCTTTCACTGGTACGGCCGGGCCAAGCTCGCCAACCTCGCCTACACGCTGGAACTGGCCGGACGGCTCGACGGTACGGACATCTCGGTCTTCGCGGCGGACCCCGGAGGCGCCGCGACCGACATGACCGACGGCACCCTGAGCGACCCGAAGATCGTCTCCCCCGGGCTGCGCCTGCTCTGGCCACTGGTCAGGCGGAAGTTCCAGCGCTCGACCTCGGGCCCGGCGTCGGTGGCGGCCAAGCCCTCGATCTTCGCCGCGACCGACGGCTCACTGGCCGGCCGGACCGGCGTCGTGATCGGACCCCGGGTGCAGCCGATCGCCCCGTTCCGTGGCGCAGCCGACCCCCGCGTCGCCGAAGCCGTCCGCCGCCTCAGTGAGCGCCACGCGCCACTCGCGTCAGCGTGACGGCGGGCCTCAGGCGACGATCTCCCTGAGGTAGTGCGTCAGGGCATCGCTGGTACGGGACAGTGCTGCGGCCTGCTCGGAGGCGTTGTCGCGGATCTCCTGGATCCTCGCCCGCAGCCCGGCGCACACCTCGGGTTGGCGTCCCGCACTGCCTTCGCAGGGCAGGACGTCACGGATCGTCCCGGTGGGCAGGCCGATGGCCAGCAGTGCACGGATGCGGGAGACCACTTCGGGTGCCTCGGGCCCGTAGTCCCGATACCCGTTGGCCCGGCGTTCGGAGGTGAGGATGCCCTGCTGCTCGTAGTAGCGCAGCGAGCGGGTGCTCGCGCCGGTCGCTCGGCTCAACTCACTGATCCTCATGCTTCTCCGCTCGCAGTCGCAAGGAGTAAACGGATGGGTCATCCGGTTTGTACCGTAGCGCAATCCGGATGCTCTATCCAGTTAGGCTGACTCCCATGACGCCTGCTCCCCTGCGCAAGGACGCCGCCCGCAACTGGGAACGGATCGTCGCCGTGGCCCGCGACCTCGTGGACGACGGCGAACCCCTGCAGCTCAACGACGTCGCCCGCCGCGCCGGACTGGGCGTCGGCACGGTCTACCGCCACTTCCCCACCGCCGAGGCGCTGCTGGAGACCGTCGCCACCCCCTGTCTGGAGGCACTCACCGCGCACGGCGAGCGGGCGCTGGCCGACGACGACGCCTGGCGCGCGTTCTCCGGCTTCCTGGCCGGCACCATCGAAGCTCAGGTCACCGACGCTTCACTGGCCACCGTCACCGCCGCGCCCACGGATTCGCTGCCGCGCACCACCGAGCTGAAGCAGACCCTGTGGTCGGTCGGCGCCAGGCTGCTCGACCAGGCCCGCGACGCCGGTGCCGTACGCGCCGATCTGACCCCCGACGACCTGGTCCCGCTGATGTGCGGGATCGCCCATGCCGCCACCGTCCACAGCGACACCCCGGCCGCCCGCTCCGACGCCGCCCACCGCTATCTGACCGCCCTCCTGGAAGGCCTGCACACCTCGTAGCGCGCGGGGTACAGCGGTGCTCCCGACCCTGCATCCCGACCATTCGGCTGAGCGGGGCCGGGACCAGCCGGCCCGGCGCGGGTGGGTCCCGGACCTGGAGGTCCGGGGCTCGTCCGCGCCGGAAGGGCCATGGAGCCGGAGCAACCCGTGGTGGGGGCGACCGGTCCGGTCACTGATGGGTCGTCACCGCTTGGCACCCAGCCGCTTCTTGGCCACGCTGCCGCCGATGATTCCGGCACCCGCGAGCAGGCCCGCACCGACGGCCAGGAGCACGGTGTTCTCGTTGGAGCCACCCGCATGTGCCGCACCGGTCTCCGACGCTGCGGCCGTGACGTGCCCGGCGGACGCGGCCTGATGCGACACCGGCAGGGAGGAGCGCGCCTGGACGGGGGCGGCCGCATGCGTCGGGGCCACCGGCACGACCGGGTGAGTGGGCGGCGTGACCGGGGCCACCGGGGCCACCGGGTGCACGGGTGCCACCGGCGCCACCGGCGCCACCCGATGGGCGGGCGTCACCGGCGCGGCCGGGTGAGCCGGGGTGAGGGGCGCCACCGCGTGGGCAGGCGACACCGGCGCCAGGGGTGCAACCGGCTTGACCGGGGCGACGGGCTGGAGCGGGGCGACCGGAGTGACCGGCGTGACGGGGGTAACCGGGGTCACCGGCGTGACCGGCGTGACCGGGGCACTGACCGTGTAGCTGCCCGGCACCGTCTCGCTCGCGCCGGAGCCGTTGACGCAGGACACCGTCACCGAGCCCGACCCCGACGGGATGTCGGGCAGCACCGTCGCCGTGGCGGTGAACGCCTGCGGGTTGGACGCGCCGATCGCCGCCGCTCCCCCGGCGAAGAACGGCGAGGATATGCCGCTCAGCGTGACGGCGTCATCCGGGCAGGTCCCGCTGATGGCGACGTTGCTGCCACCCTGGATCGCACCGCCGGCGTCCGCCGCGGAGGTGACGCTGACGGTACCGCCCGTCGAGCCCGCGGAGTCCGCCCAGGCCGGGGCGGTCAACGCGAGGGAACCCAGGGCCAGGACTGCTCCGGTGACCAGAATCGACTTCATTGTCTTCTCCAAAGAGTGTGCTTCGCTCTCCCGGGCCAGGTGGATCATTCGGCCCGAACAAGTCTGCTGACCTGCGCTTTCCACTGTCGGCGGCAACCGGGGGCGGCAGGGTCAACCGATCGGCCGGTCGGGAGGATGAACCCAGGGCTCACGCCCACCGCGCTCCGTGAGCGGCCCGAACCCACGGGCAGAGGCGACCGGCCCGGCGGGCCCGACAGGCGGACCGGCCCGGTGCGAGACTGAAAGCTGCGGAGGGCTCGACGGCACACCCCCACGGCACTCCGGGAGCGACGATGGCACCGAACCGCAGCACCCAGGCAGGCCCGGCAGATCCAGGTGAACCGACCGGCAAGGCCGCCCGCACGCGGCTGCCGGGCGTCATCGCGCCCCTGCGCCGGCTTCCGGACTTCCCCGGGCTCCCCGACGCGGCCGACAAGCATGCGGTCGGCGAGATCCTGCGGGCGCACCAGCGCCGCGCGGTCCGGGTCCAGGCGGCGCTGCGGGCGTGCGTGTTCCTGGTCGCGCTCGCGGACATCCTGCTGATCCACCCTCGCGACGACGGCGGGCTGACGCTCGCGCTGACCCTGCTCTACGGGGTGTGGAGCGCCCTGATGATCGTGGCCTCGCGGCGGGAGCACGGGCCGCAGCGGCTGGTCTGGGCGGTGCCGCTGGTCGACCTGCCGTTCCTGGCGGTGATCCTTGCCGTTGCCGGGGCCTTCACCGACCCGAACTGGTCCACGCCGTTCAGCGCGGACGCCTTCGTGTTCGTGCCCCTGCTGGCCTCGTTCCAGCTGAGCCCGCTGGTCACCGCCGTTGCGGGTACGGCCGCGACGGTCACCTACACCGCTGCTTCCGGCATCGGCCACCTGCACGCCTCCCCCGACCTGCACTACACGCTGACGCACGGGCTGGTGCTGGCCACGCTCAGCGTGGCGGGCGTGGTGCTGTCGCGGATCCAGCAGTCCCGCGTGCAGATGATCACGGAGCTGGCCCGCCAGCGCGGGCAGTTGCTGGCCCGCACGGTGGCCGCCGTGGACGAGGAGCGCCGGGATCTCGCCGAGGCGCTGCACGACGGTCCGCTGCAGAACGTGCTGGCGGCGCGGCTGGACCTCGACGAGGCCCGCCACCTCGGCCGGCTGGAGCGCGAGCCCGGCCCGGCCGGTACCGGCCGGGCCGTGCCCGCTGCGGCGCCGGCACACGGCCTGCCACCGGATCCGGTCGCGGAGGCCACGACCGACGGCGCTCTCGACCGCGCCGACCAGGCACTGCGCGAGGCCGCGCGGGAACTGCGCTCCTCGGTGACCGAGCTGCACCCCGCCTCCCTGGAGCAGGCCGGAGTGTCACCCGCGTTGCGCGACCTGGCCGAGCGCGCCGCCCAGCGCGGCGGCTTCACCCTGGCGTTCCGCAGCGACGCGGTGTCAGCGGGCCACCGGGCGGACCGGGTCCTCTACCGGTGCGGGCGGGAGCTGCTGGCCAACGTCGTCAAGCACGCTCGGGCCCGGCGCGTGGAGGTGGCGCTGTCGCTCGGTGGCGACTCCGCGGTCCTTGAGGTCCGCGACGACGGTGTCGGCATGCCGGGCGACGACGCGGACGGCGGTCGGCGCGCCCGCGTCACCCACGGGCACATCGGACTGTCCGCCCAGCGCATCCGGGTGGAGGAAGCGGGCGGCACGCTGGTCCTCGGCCCCAACCGCCCACACGGCACCGCGGCCACCGTCACCCTCCCGCTCCCACCAGCCGACGCGTCGTTGGTGGACTCGACGCGAGATCCCGGAGCGGACGGGGCGGACGGTTCCGCGTAGGCGGCCTCGTACGGCCCGGCATACGATGGCGGGGCCGGGACGGGCGGCGCGATCCACCGCCGGGCGAGCCCGAGACGACGGCACGGTGAGCGCCATGAGCCGGACACCCCAGCAGGACCGACCGATCCGTGTCGTGGTGGCGGACGACCACCCGCTGTACCGGGAGGGCGTCCGGCGCTCGCTGACCCTGAGCGGCCGGGTGGAGGTCGTCGCCGAGGCCGAGACCGGCCGCACCGCGCTGGCCGCCATCCGCGAACACTCCCCGGACGTCGCCCTGGTCGACTACAAGATGCCCGACCTGGACGGCATCGCGGTCGTGCACGCGGTCGTCCGCGACGAACTGCCGACGCGGGTGGTGCTGCTCAGCGCCTTCGAGGACAGCGGGCTGGTGTTCAAGGCGCTCCAGGAGGGTGCGGCGGGCTATCTGCTCAAGGACTCGTCGCGCGACGAGATCGTCGACGCCGTCGCCCAGGCCGCTGCCGGCCGGTCCGTCGTCCCCCCGCATCTGACCGACGGACTGGCCGCCGAAATCCGGGCCCGCCGGGAACTGGACGGCCCGGTGCTCTCCGCGCGCGAGCACGAGGTGCTGGAGCTGTTCGCCCAGGGCAGGAGCGTCCCGGAGGCCGCCGCCGCGCTCTTCCTCTCCCCCAGCACGGTCAAGAGCCACGTCCAGCACCTCTACGCGAAGCTCGGCGTCTCCGACCGCGCCGCGGCGGTCGCCGAGGCGATCCGGCGCGGGCTACTGGAGTAACCGGCGCAATCGTCGTCGCAGCATGGCTCCCGCTCCGCGCCTGCCGGTAGGTTGATCAGATGCGTCTGACAAAGTACGGCCACGCCTGCGTTCGCCTCGAAGATGGCGACCGAGTACTCGTGATCGACCCGGGGACCCTGTCCGAGGGGGAATCACTGTCCGGTGCCACCGCGGTGCTCATCACCCATGAGCACGAGGATCACATCGACATCGACAAACTCAAGGCGGCCCGGGACAGCAACCCTGCGCTGACCATCCACACCCATGCGGCCCTGGCCGCCACCCTCGGCGACGGCGTGACTGCCGTCGCCGCGGGTGAGACCTTCACCGCGGGCGGATTCACCGTGCGCGCCGTCGGCGGCGAGCACGCCGAGATCATCGACGGTCTGCCCGGCTGCCCGAACATCGGCTTCATTGTCGACGGTGTCTACCATCCCGGGGACTCGTATTTCGTCCCCGCCGAAGCGGTGGACACCCTGTTGGTCCCGGTCTCCGGCCCGTGGACGAAGCTGGGGGAGGCCATCGGGTTCGTCCGCGCGGTCGGCCCGGCGCGCGCGTTCCCCATCCACGACGCCCACTTCAACGATGTCGGTCTTGACTCCTTCGACTGGTGGCTGGACACGAAGGGCGGGACGGACTACGCCCGCATCCCGCTGGGCGGGTCCGTCGATATCCAGGGGTCCGGTTCCACGTCGTGAGCGTGCCGGCGGGGCCGGTGCGGCCGCTGGGGACACGGCTGCGGCCACCGCTGCGGCGGTGGGCTACGGCATGAGCACGATCTTGCCCCGGGTGTGACGGCGCATCAGGTCGTGGTAGGCGGCGCGGACCTCGGTGAGCGGGTAGCCCGCGGCGATCGGGACGTCGAGGTCACCGGCCGCCACCAGCTTGACGAGCTCGGCCAGCACCCCGGCGTTGGCCGAGCCGCTCATGCCCTCGCTCCTGACTCCGGTACGGGCCGCCCTGGCGAAGTCGATGATCGTGTTGATCCGGTCCCTGGCGACGCCGAGTTCGAGGGCCAGGTCGACGTAGCCGTCGCCGAAGGTGTCGACGAACGCGTCGACACCTTCGGGCGCGGCCGCCCGGATCCGGTCGAGCACGCCCTCGCCGTAGGCCACCGGGATCACCCCGTGGTCCCGCAGCCAGGCGTGGTGGGACTCACCGGCCAGCCCGACCACGGTGGCCCCGGCCAGGCGCAGCAACTGCACCGTCAGCGAACCCACCCCGCCCGCGGCGCCGGAGACCACGATCGTGTCACCCGCACCGGCCCCGACGGCGCGCACGTTCGCGTACGCGGTGGTGCCGGCGACGAACAGCGCGCCGCCGACCTGCCACGGCACGCCGGGGTCACGCGGCACGAGATTGCCGGCCGGCGCGGCGACCAGTTCGGCGTGGCTGGCGCGGGTGTCCACCCATCCGATCACCTCGTCGCCGACCGACCAGGTCCGCACCCCGGAGCCGGTCTCCTCCACGACCCCGGCGAGGTCGCTGCCCTGACCGGACGGGAACGTCGCCGGCCACAGCTCGTGCAGCGCGCCGCTCCGGATCGCGTTCTCGCCGGGGTTGATCCCGGCGGCCCGCACCCGCACCAGCACCTCGTCCGCAGCGAGTTGCGGCCGCGGCACGTCCCGGACCTCCAGCACGTCGATGTCGCCGTACTCGTCGAACCGCACTGCCTGGGGCATCTCGCCCCTCCCTTCGAAGGTTCCTGTTCCTCTCCACCAGGAAACCCCCACGGAGAGGCCTGATCCATGCTGGATTCGCGCGAAGAAATATGCGAGCGTCTCATGGCATGGACGTACTCACCGATCTGCTGCAGCGCTCGCGTGCCCGCGGCGCGGCGTTCTCGCACTCGACGGCGCACGGCGCGTGGGGGGTCCGGTTCCCGGCCGGCTCCAAGCTCGCGATCCACGGCATCCTCGGCGGCGAGGCCTTCGCGTGGACCGACGACACCGGCCGGTCCCGGCACGTGCTGTCCGGCGACATCGTCCTGGTCCGCGGGCCGGCCGAGCACTTCATGGCCCACGTACCGGGCGCCGACGTGATCCCGTTCCTGGGCCTTCCCTCCTCCGGCCCGCCGGGCGGCGCGCGGCGGATGGTGTTCGGCACGGGATCCGGCGAGCCGACCACCTTCTTCTGCGGCGCCTACACCTTCGAGGGCACCCTGTGCACGGGCCTGCTCGCCGGACTGCCGGACCTCACCGTGGTGCGCTCGCGCGCCGGATCGAGCCTGCGCGCGAGCCTGGACCTGTTCGCCGGCGAGCTCCTGGGCGACGCGCCGGGGCAGCAGGCCCTGCTGGACAGCCTGCTCGACGTGATCCTGGTGCAGGCGCTGCGGCAGCAGCTCGCCACCGATGTGCAGGCCGCGCCCGCCTGGTTCAGCGCCATGGACGACCCCGCGGTCGGGGCCTCGCTGCGCGCCGTGCACGCGACCCCGGCACGCGCCTGGACGCTCGCCGACCTGGCCGCCGAGGCGTCGCTGTCGCGCGCGACCTTCGCGCGCCGGTTCACCGCGCTGCTCGGTGTGCCCCCGCTCACGTACGTCACCGACTGGCGGATGGCGCTGGCCCGCGAGCAACTGCGCGACGGCGCCGCCGGCCTGGCCGCGGTCGCGCGCTCGCTGGGATACGCGTCGGAGTTCTCCTTCGCCGCCGCCTTCAAACGCCACCACGGCACATCCCCCGGCCGCTGGCGCACCGCCGCCGCCTCACCATCGCACGCAGGCAGCGTCGGCTGAGCGATCCGGCAGCCAACGCGCGCCCCCGCAGAGAGCAGCACCCCCGCCGAAGCACAAGATCTGATCCCCTTCCTCTTTCCCCATGGCTCGGGTTACTTCTGGAGTACGAGGCCCGTCGGGCCCGTCACCCACGCACACCAAAACCTCCGGGGGACTGCCATGGACGACTGGTATGTGGACGACCGATGCACCAACTGCGATGTGGCGCGCCAGCTCGCGCCCGGGCTGATCGAGGAGGTCGGCGGGCGTTCCGAGATCGTTCGCCAGCCGCGTGACGCCGCCGACCTCGCGCAGCTCAACGCCGCCGCGTTCGCCTGCCACACCCGCTCGATCCGCCGGCCGGCCGGCCCGCTCGACAGTGCGGCGGACCCGTTCCCGCTGGCACTCGACGACACCGTGCTGATCTGCGGCCACAACTCCCCGCACACCGCCGCCGCCAACTCCTACCTGCTCCGGCGGCCGTCCGGCACCCTGATGATGGTCGACACCCCTCGCTGGGCCGGCGAACTCGCGGCCCGCTACGAGGCGTTGGGGCGGGTGACCGATGTCCTGCTCACCCACCGGGACCACGTCGCGCACGGGCGCCGCTATGCGGACCGCTTCGGCGCCCGGCTGTGGATCCACGAGGGCGACCTGGCCGCCGCGCCCGACGCCGACCGCGTGCTGCGCGGCACCGAGCCCACCGAGATCGCCGACGGCGTGATCGCGTTCCCGCTCCGGGGCCACACCGAGGGGAGTGTCCTCTTCGTCGCCGACCAGCGGTACTGCTTCAGCGGCGACAGCATCTACTGGTCACGCACCAGGAACGCACTGGCCGTCGCGGAGCACGTCACCTGGTACTCCATCGAGGAGTTGGCCGCCTCGCTGGCGCGCACCGCGCCCCTGCTGCACTTCGAGTGGGTGCTGCCGGGGCACGGTGACCGCAAGCAGCTGGCACCCGAGGAGATGGCCGAGCAGTTGCGTGCGCTGACCGCCCATACGCGTCAACTACGGCCGCGGCCCGTCGACTTCGCGGCACATCAGTGGTGAGGCAGCACGGGTTCCACGGTCCACCGGGCGACAGCCCGCAAGGGGCCGGCGGTCAGTGTCGCCATGCGGATTGCCGGCCGGCCTCCGGCACCGACCACCGCCGGATCACCGTGCTGACCGTCCACGACTGCCCGAACGCTCCGGTGGTCCGCGAGCGCATCGACGCCGCACTCACCGGCCACCCCGCCACGGTCGAGTTCGTGGAGGTCACCACTCCGGACGAAGCAGCGCGGTGGGGCATGACCGGCTCTCCCACCATCCTTGTGGACGGCGTGGACCCGTTCGCCGAACCCGGCGCCGAGCCGAGCGTCTCCTGCCGCCTCTACCGGGGGCAGGACGGCCGCGCCCAGGGCGCGCCGAGCGTGGAGCAGCTGCGCCGCGCCCTGCAGGACGCCGTCTGACCGCAGGCCAGGGAGGCTCTGCGCGCGGCGTTCCGCAGCGGCGCAGGCATCGCACCGGTGATCAACATGCCGCCCGGTGACGCCGCAGCGGTCCACGGCCACCGCGACCCCGAGGGCGATCCCGCCCCGCCGATCATGACTTCCACGAGTTGAACCCTCACGTTCACAACTAGGCAGGCAGCCTGCTAATATTTGACAGGCAGCCTGCATATCTTGCCTCTCTGCCGGGATCTCCGCAGCAGGCCTGCCCCACCGACGAGACCCCGGAGAAAGGAGCCCTGCCGTGTCCCTTGCCGACCACACCAGCGCTCCGCGACAGGCAGCATCCGGGGCGGGCGCCCCGGCGGGCAGCCCCTTCGGCCCGCGCTTCGTGGCGCCGCTCTACCTGGGAGCCGCGCTCAACCCGATCAACAGCTCGATCATCGCGACGGCGCTGGTCTCCATCGCAGCGGCGATGCACATCACCGTCGGCGGCACCGCGATCCTGATCTCCAGCCTCTACCTCACCAGCGCACTGGCCCAGCCCGCTGCCGGGCGCCTCGCGGAGGTGTTCGGGCCGAGACGGGTCTTCCTCACCGGCATCGTGCTGGTGCTCGTGGCCGGGATCGTCGGCTCGCTGGCCCACACCCTGCCGATGCTGATCGTCGCCAGAGTGCTGATCGGGGCAGGCACCTCGACGGGCTACCCGACGGCGATGCTGCTGATACGCCGCCGCGCCGAGCGCGCCGGCCGGGTGGCCCCGCCGCGCGAGGTCCTCGGAGGTCTGGCGATCAGCGGAGCCGCCACCGTCGCCGTCGGCCCCGCCGTCGGCGGGCTGCTGGTCGGCTGGCTCGGCTGGCAGACCGCCTTCTGGATCAACATCCCGGCCGCGACGCTGGCCCTGGTCCTGGCACTGGTGGGGATCGCGCCGGACACCGGCTCCGCACGTCCCGATTCCCCCCGGACCCTGGCCGCCCGCCTCGACCTGCCGGGCATGCTGCTGTTCGGCGGCTCGCTCACCGCCGTGGTGGTCTTCCTCAACGCCCTGCCGCACCTGCAGTGGCCCCCGCTCGCCGCCGCCCTCGTCCTCGCCGTGGCGCTGGTCGGCTGGGAGCTGCGCGCCACGCATCCCTTCCTGGACGTCCGGCTGCTTGCCGCCAACGGAGCTCTGACCCGTACCTACCTGCGCAACGGCCTGACACTGCTGGGCACGTATGTGATCCTCTACGGGCTCACCCAGTGGCTGGAGGCATCCCGGGGGCTGTCCGCCTACCAGGCAGGACTGGCACTGCTGCCGATGGGCGTGCTGACCGCCGTGACCGCCCGGGTGGTGTCGCGACGGGTGGGCGTGCGAACGCCGCTGATCGCCTGCGCGGTGCTGCTGCTCGTCGGCGCGGTGGCCGCACTCTTCCTCGGCGGCGGCACTCCGATGGCCGCGGTGATCGCGGTGAGTGCGGTGTTCGGCCTGACCTCCGGCGCGGGGACGGTCGCCAACCAGACCGTCCTCTACCAGGAGGCCCCCGCTGACGCCGTCGGCACCGCCTCCGGGCTGCTGCGCACCTTCGGCTATGTCGGCTCGATCGCCTCGGCGGCGATCACCGGCACCGCCTTCCACACCCGCGTGGACGACAGCGGCCTGCACCACATCGCCTGGGTGCTGGTCGTGATCGCCGTCCTGGTCCTCGTCATGACCGTCTTCGATCGCCGACTGGCCAAGGCCGACCGGCGGTCGGCGAACTGACGCCGCACCGACCCGGCCCCGTCCCGGGGCCGCGGCGCGGTACCCGCCCCACCAGCGAATTCCCGAGAGAAAGCCGAACCAGAGAGATGACCACCGACATGACCACCACCGCCGACACCGCCGCCATCGACCCGGCCCGCACCGCCCTGCTGCTGATGGACTTCCAGCCGGTCGTGCTGGGCGCCGTCCCCGATCCCGAGGGCGTGCTGGCCCGCGCCGGCGAGGCGCTGGCCTGGGCTCGCGCCCACGGCGCGCACGTCGTGTTCGTCCGCGTCGCGCTCGCCGATGCGGACGTCGCCGCCATACCCGCCCACAACAAGACCTTCGCCCAGGTCGCAGCGACCGGATACCTCGCGGAGGGCTCCCCCGCGACGGCGGTGCACGAGTCCCTGGACGTCCAGGAGCAGGACCTGACCGTACGCAAGGTCCGGTTCGGTGCCTTCGCGAGCGACACCGACCTGCGCGCCGGGCTGCGCCAGCGGGGCGTGGACACCCTGGTGCTCGCCGGACTCTCCACCAGCGGCGTGGTCCTGACGACCCTGCGGCAGGCGGCCGACGACGACTACCGCCTGTTCGTGCTGTCGGACGCCACCGCCGACCCGGACCCGGAGGTCCACCGGGTCCTCATGGAGAAGGTCTTCCCGCGCCAGGCCGATGTCGTCACCGCTGCGGAGCTCACCAGGCTCAGCACGCCCACGGGCCGATGACCTGCCGTCAGCCGACCCACCGCCAGGTGCCCCGGGCCCGGCGCCGGCTGACCCACCGCCGGTTGGCCCATCGCTAGAGCTCGGAGTCCGCCAGCCGGTTCATGATCTCGGCGGCCCTGTGGAGCGTCGTGCGCTCCTCCGAGCCCAGCGTCGCCGAGATCGCGCCGGACAGCCAGGCCTCCCGCGCCGCGGGGATCCGCTCGACCAGCACCCGCCCCGCCGGCGTGGCGCTGACCAGGCTCTTGCGCCCGTCGTTCGGGTCCCTGGTGGTGGTGACCAGACCGCCGCCGCGCAGGGCGGCCAGCGTTTCCGCCATCGACTGCCGGCGCACATGCTCTGCCTGGGCGAGCTCGCTCGCGGTCGCCGGACCGTCGTTCACGAGCCTGCCCAGGGTGGTCAGGTGCGACCAGTTCCACGGCAGGTCGTCCAGCGGAGCCTCGGTGCGCAGCCGCGCGCGCAGCCGCGTCATGGCCCGCATCAACTCAACGGCGGTGCCCTCGGACGGAACCGGTTCGCTACTCACCGAGTCAGCATAGGGCAGGTCACCCACGTCCCCACCAGGGAGGATCCAGGCCCGCCCGGCCCGTGACGAGACCGCTGGGGGGCCGGGCGGAACCTCCGGGCGATGTCAACGAGTGGAGCCCGCGGGTCGCCGTTCCTACAGTGGGAGGAAAGCAGACCATCCAGGACATAGCGGAAGAGAGTCGATCATGACCGAATTCCCGGAAGGCGCCCCCTGCTGGGCGGACGCGATGTTCAAGGACGTGGGGGGCGCCAAGACCTTCTACGGCGAGGTGCTGGGCTGGACGTTCGGCGACGCCGCCAGCGAGTTCGGCGACTACACCCTGGCCTACCGCGACGGGAAGGCGGTCGCGGCCATCGTGCCGCCGATGCCCGGCGGTGAGGAGCCCGTCTCGCAGTGGACCCTCTACTTCGCCTCCCCCGACGCGGCCGCCACCGCGGAGAAGATCAAGGCAGCCGGCGGGGAGCTGGTGATGGGGCCCATGCAGGTGGGCACCTTCGGTTCCATGGTCATCGCCAGGGAGCCCAGCGGGGCGCTCTTCGCCGTCTGGCAGCCGGGCGACCACCAGGGCTTCGAGAAGGTCGGCGAGACGGGCTCGTACTGCTGGGCGGAACTGGTCACCCCGGACCCCGGCAAGGCCGACGCGTTCCTGACCAAGGTCTTCCCGTACGGCTCCCAGCGGATGGAGACGGGTGAGGACCCCGCGACCGGCATGGACTACCGGGCCTTCAACCTGGGCGGCCCCGAGCACCCGGTCCTCGGCCGGATGAGCACGGGCACCGTACAGGGAACGCAGGCGCCCGCCCGGATCCGGGTCTACTTCGCGGTCGACAACTGCGACGAGGCCGTCGACAGGGCGACGAAGCTGGGCGGGCAGGTCCACGACGGGCCCATGGACAGCCCCTTCGGCCGCTTCGCCGAGCTCAGCGACCAGCAGGGTGCCGCGTTCGTGGTGATCGACCCGGGCACCACCGTCGGCGAGATGCCGACGATGACCTGAGTGCCGGAGGGTCATGCCGTCCTGAGGGAATGGTGGTGCGAGCCGTCGCCGCGGGCGATCAGTGCGCGGTGGCGTCCTCCGCGGCCTGGACCTGGAGGAGGCCGGCGATGCGGGCCAGGTCGTCGCCGCCGTCGATGACGCCCTGGATGTCCGGGACCGAGGCTCCGTTCATGACCAGGTAGAAGGTGTAGAACCGCCCGCCACGGACCTCCAGGTAGCCGCCGATACTGAGGGCACCCTCGGCGATGCGCTGGTTGACCGCGTCCTCGCCGGCGACGGTGCCGGTCTTGGCCCAGACCTTGCCCTTGCCGGGGCAGTCGGAGCTGCTCGGGCAGACGAAGGCCAGCAGGCCGTCCACGCCCATCAGCGGCTGGGCCTTGCGGAACCGTGCCGCGTCGGGGGTGTGCGCCCAGTACCGCAGAATCTCGTTCTCCACGCGCGGCGTGACGCGGTCGTTCGGGTCACCGCCGCGGCCGTCGAGCAGGTTGACCTGGGTGGGGTCGATCCCGGCCTGCACCAGGAAGGAGTGCAGCACCGGGAAGCCGTCCCCGCACTGGTGGCTGTGGGCCGTCACCGCCATCAGGCAGACGGTGAGGTTGGCGCCGAGGTTGTGGCTGACCTTGAAGATCAACCGCGCGTACTGCCAGAACTGCGGGGAGACGTACGCGGCCACGCGCGGCGTGCCCGTGTAGGAACCCGGCAGCAGCGAGACGGGGTTGGCGCCGGTCGGCGCCGCGGTGACGCTGACCCCGGCCCGGGCCAGCGCCTCGATCAGCGCGGTGCGGCCGAAGGACTCCGGGTCCTGGACGGACGAGACGCGCAGCTCCGGCTGGGAGCCGGCGGCGATCGTGCCGGACAGGTGGATCCGGGTGCCGTCGGGGGACGCCGTCACGGTGATGGCGGACGTCCCGCCCGCGGCGACGGTCTGCACGCTGGAGGTGACCTGGTACGGCGCGACCTGCGGACGCCAGCTCAGCTTGGCCTGGTGTCCCGGCGTGGTCGCGGTGGTCAGCAGGTCGATGAGGTTGTCGTTGATGATCAGCGGATTGGGGGCGGGATCGAGTGGCGGGAAGGTGGTGAAGAGCCGGGCGTCGACGACGACGTTCCCCCTCACCTCGGTGATCCCCGCGGCGCGGACCTGACGCGCGATCTGGTCCAGCCCCGCGAGCGGGTTCTCCGGGGTCAGCGTGGCGCCCGGGGCGTCGTTGGCGTAGGTGTGGTCGATCGGGACGTAGTCCACCGACCCGTCCGGCTTGGTGCGTCCGCCCATGGTGAGGTCGCCCTGGGCGACCAGGGACAGCGCGCCGGTCAGTACGGATCCCCGGCGCGTGCCGAGCGCCTGCACGGGCGTGGTGAACCGGTGGTCGCCGCCGAGCGCGTGCCAGGCGCCGGAGACGGCGAACAGCTTGGCGGTCGAGCCGGGGAGGAAGAACTGGTCCGGGAAGTCGGAGTGGACGACGTTGCCCTGGTCGTCCAGCTCCAGCAGGCCCCACTGGGAGTGCACGTAGGGGGCCTTGTGCATGATCGCGGTGATCTCGGGCCCGAGGTCGTCCCCCGTCCCGGTCGCGGACGACGGCGCCGCGCCCGTCGTGAGCGCGAGGGCCAGCGCCGCCGTGACGGCGGTGGCCCAGCGGCGCCAGGGTCGAGCGGTCACGTCCATGCATCCACCGTTCCGGCCGTGTCCCGGCCATGCCCTCATCGCTCTGTCGTGGCCGCGCCGCAGCTGCGGCGCGACATGGCACGTGTACCTCGGCCGTGGCCGGCGGCCACGCTCCGACCCCGCGTTTCACCCACCCGGGCCCACGCCCGCGGACCTGAGGTTCAAGCCGCCCGGGCCCCCAGGTCGGTGATCAGTCATCAGCTCCGGTCAGCAGCTGCAGTCATCAGCTCCGGTCACAGGACGATGGTGGGGGCGGGGATCGGATGGTCCGGCGCGAACGCGGCGGCGATCTGCGAGGCGATCACCTCGGCCGTGTTGACGTCGGGCGAGCCGGGACCCTTGGTGGTGGAGACGGCGATGGCCAGCCGCTTGCTCGGCAGGTAGGCCTGGATCGCCGCATACCCGGCGAAGGACGGGTTCTGGATGATCCAGCCGTTCTCCACCAGGACGGTGAAGCCATAGTGCAGCGCCTCGGTGTTGTGCAGGCACACCGTGGACGGGCACTTCTTGGTGGGTCCGCCGAGGCCGACAGTGCCCGGGTCGAGCTGGGTCCGGAAGCCGCTCGACGAGAGCAGTTCGCCGGTACCGATGGCTTGCGCCGAGCGGGCCAGGTCGCAGATGTCGGTGGTGATCACCGCGCCGCGCGCGGTCGTCCACGAGGGGTTCCAGTAGGTGGACTCCTCGTAGATGGTGCGGTCGGACGTGAAGGCGTGCAGCACCGGCTCCGGGATCTGGGGCGTGAAGTCGTTCCGCGTGTTGTGCAGCCCGAGCGGGCCCATCACGCGCTGCTGGAGCAGCTGGTCCAGCGGGGTGTGGGTGATCCGCTCCAGCGCCTCGCCGAGCAGCACGAAGTTGCCGTGCGAGTAGCTCCAGTTGGTGCCTGGCTTGTACCAGAGGTGGTGGCTGAAGGGGTAGGCGAGCACGTCCTGGTCGGTCCAGTGGCGGAACGGGTGGGCCTCCAGCTCGGTCAGGAAGGCCGGGTCGGTGACGTAGTCGTGCAGGCCCGAGGTACTGGCGCCGAGCATCCGCAGGGTGATCCGGTCGGCGTGCGGCACCTCTGGCAGCCAGCGCGAGATCGGGTCGTCGAGACGCACCACATGCTCGTCCACCAGTTGCAGCAGCACCGTGCCCATGTAGGCGATGCCCACCGAACCGGCCCGGAAGTGCATGTCCGGCTCGGCCGGTACGCCCGTCATGGACTCGCCGAGCGCGGAGGTGACGAGTTCGCGGCCACCGACGGTGACCTTGAGGATGACCGAGTTGAGGCCGTACCGCGTTTTGCCCTGCTGGGCGATGTCGAGCACCTGCCTGGCCGGCCCGGAGTGCGGCTCCGGGGAGCTGACGCAGCCGTGCGGGAGGTGGCGGGCGCCCGGCCCGGCGGCAGCCCCCGCGGTGGCCGAAAGGCTTGTCGCGATCACGATGGCGGTGGCGAGGGCCAGGGCCGCTCTGGTGCGTGTCATGCCCGCACTATGTGCGGACGGACCCGACCGGACCCGGCAGGACACTCGCCCGGTCCTCCGTCCGGCGGACACCCGCCACGCCCGTGGCCGCTTCCCGGCCGCGTACGCCCACCCGGTTGCGCGAAGGCGGGATCGGCGCTCATCGGCGGCCGGGTGCGGCGGCCAGTTCAGTGCGCCGACGCCCTCAACTGCTCAACCAGGGAGGCCGCCTCTGCCTCGCCGCCGCGCGGCGCTCCGGGCCATTCGTCGACCCGGTCCCACCAGTACTCGCGCGGGGTCCCGGGATACCGGGGCAACAGGTGAACGTGCAGGTGGGGAACGCTGTCCCCGATGACTGCCGCGTAAACGTGCTCGGCACCGGCTACCTGGCGAAGTGCCCGAGCAGCCCGGGCGCACCACCGGCCCACGCTCTGCGCCTCCGCATCCGCGAGATCAGGCAGGCCCGGAGCATGCCGTCGGGGTTCCACGAACAGGTGACCCAGGTAGACCTCGCCGGGAGCCCCAGGAGCACGCGGCGACAGATGAGAGACAACCACGAGTTCGTCGACCCAGACCGGCCCTCCGGGCATCAACGTCGTCCCCTGATGCTTTGCGCAGACAAAGCACTCCTTCGGCGCGGCCTCGTCCATCGTCATGGGCAGCATGTTGACGGCGCCGCGCGCTGGCAGCACGTCAAGTTGCGAACATTTGACCTGCCCCCAGCGGATCATGAGGAAGGGAGAGTGTCACGGTGACGGCGACGGTGATGGCGATGCGGGCTGACGGCGGCGGCTTACTGGGCGGTGGGGTCTCTCCGAGGGCGGTGCGGAGCCAGTCGAGGGAGTCGGTGGCCAGGAGGGCGTCGGCTTGGCCGGAGTACTTGTGGCCGAGGTAGTTGACGTCGCCGGTGCGCGATTCCTGCGAGTCGTGCCATACCGCAAGCAGGGCCGCCTTGGCAGGGTCGGCGCCTTCGAGCTGGGCGATGACGGAGGCGATCAGGGAGGTGCGCCAGGAGTGTTCGGCGACGCTCTCGGGGTCGCGGACTCCGGCCATCCACCAGCCGGTGCGGCGGGCCTGTTGTGATCAGCATATGGACTACGCGGCTCCCCGGCGCGCCGCTGTGGCGTGGATGTGGTGGTCGGCGAGGATGGGGCCCATGGATTCCCAGACCGTTGTACGTACGCGCCGGGCCCTGCACGCGGTGGCGGAGACGTTGCTGGCCGGCCCGCAGTACCGGACCAGCGGCACGATCAGGTTGGAGGCCTGCCCGGGCGGCTTCGCCACCCGTTCTGAGCCGTGGCTTCGGGTGGTCGGCGCCGAGTTGGTGGCAGCCGGACGGTACCTGCCGCTGGTACGCACCACCTGTGCCGTACTGGCGGCGGAGGTCGGGGTCGCGGTCGGCGCTCCGGCCGGGCTCTACCAGGAGGGGGCGGGCGTCGGCAGCGAGGAGGTCATCGACGTCGATCCGGCCGCCGCCGAGTGGCTGGCCCGCTGCTTCGCCATCGGCGATGCGGCGCTGCGCGGGACGTTCCCCGGCAGCGACCCGGTCATCTGGCCCGAGCACTTCGACATCGGCGTAACCGTCGACGCGGCCAACTACGGTGTCTCGCCGGGCGACGACTTCCAGCCGGAGCCGTACGCCTACGTCGGCCCGCACGCCGTGCAGCAGGGGGAGTTCTGGAACGCCCCGTTCGGCGCCGCGCGCACGATCCGCGATCTCGGCGCCGTACGCGGCGTGGCCGACTTCTTCTCCCACGGCCGTCAACTGCTCGCCGGAAGCGCCTGAGACGGATCTCAGGGAGCGCCGTCGCGGTAGGTGATCGTCAGCCGGGAATGGAACTCTCGGTCATACGCGGCCTGCCGTCCCAGCGCCATGTGGTGAGACGAGGGTGTCCGGGCAGTTCGGCGCGTCCGGTCGCCCACAACAGGGTGGGCCACGGATCCGTGGCACTCGGCGCGTTGGGAAACAGCCGGGCGAGCACCCGCGAGCACAGATCGGCAGGCGGACTCCAGGCGAGCCCGAGCCCTTGCGCCAGGTCGTGCATGTGCACCAGAGTCTCCACGACCCCCATCGCGGCGAAGCCCTCGGGGTCCGAGATTCCGAAGCCGTGGTACGCGCGGGCCTCCGGAGGCGTCGTACGCACCATGGCAACCAGCAGCGCACCGCACGCCTCCAGCACCTGCAACAGGCCCGCGGGCCCCGCGGCCCGGTCCGCGTGAACGGCGTTCGCCGGGCCGCCGGGCCGCCGCCGCTCCCACACGAAGGGCACCTCACCATCCAACGGCGGTGTCCTGGGCCCCAGTTGCGCGGCATACGCAAAGAGATCGTCGCTGAGGTGCTCGACCGTCTCCCAGCAGTCCCATTCCAGCGAACCGGCCATGCCCTTCCAAGCCGCTGGGGGCGCCTTGCGAAGGACTGCCACCGCGAGCTGCACGGCAAGGCCGAGGTCGTCCGCGGTGACGGGGGACGGGGAGGGGCCGTTCTCGGGCGATCGGATCATGGCAGGACCCTATCGAACGCACGAGCAGCAACACCGTCCCCGCCACGACGGACCGAGCAACCCAGCGAGGTTTCGGTCACGCTCCCTGAGGAGCTTCATTCGTCGGCGACCTGCCGCTGTCCGTCAAGATCGCCGCCGGCTATGCGGCCCACCGTCGGAACGAGTCGGGCGACGGAACGCAGTGACCAACGCACCCGACCCTCCGATCAGTTGTGTCGCGGCCTGGAACCCAACCCGACGAAGCAGCACCGCGTTCTCCACGATCACCTGGTTACTTTCCAAAAGGAAGTAGTTCCCCTTGCAGGTAACCACAGCTCCGGGCATAGGTTCGTTCTCGTCAGCAGGGAGGCCACCAACGGTCTTCCGCGCGATGTGAACCCGGGAGATGACGTATGTCCGCAGACAACAAGATGATGCGAGCAGTGGTCCAGTACGGCTTCGGTGGCCCGGAGGTGCTGCGGGTGGAGGAGGTGCCCCGGCCCGAGCCCCTGCCGACGGAGGTGCTGGTGCGGGTGCACGCCGCCGGCGTGAACCCGGTGGACTGGAAGACGCGGCGCGGGACCGGCATGTCCGGGGTGCTGGGCGAGCCGCCCTTCGTCCTGGGCTGGGACGTCTCCGGCGTGGTCGAGTCCGTCGGCTTCGGCGTGACCACCCTCAGCGCGGGCGACGAGGTGTACGGGATGCCGTGGTTCCCCCGCGCGGCCGGCGGCTACGCCGAGTACGTCACTGCTCCCGCCCGGCAGTTCGCCCGCAAGCCCGCCACCGCGAGCCATGAGCAGGCCGCCGCCGTGCCGCTCGCGGCGCTGACCGCCTGGCAGGCCCTGGTGGACACCGCCGACGTGCGCGCCGGACAGCGCGTGCTGGTCCACGCCGCCGCCGGCGGTGTCGGCCACCTCGCGGTCCAGTTCGCCAAGCACCTCGGCGCGCAGGTCATCGCCACCGCCAGCAGCGGCCGCCACGCCTGGCTCCGGGAGATCGGCGCCGACGAGCTCATCGACTACACCGCGGTCCGCTTCGAGGATGCGGTCCAGGACGTCGACGTCGTCATCGACCTGGTCGGCGACGCCCATGACAGGACCAGCCTGCGCTCGCTCGAGGTGCTGCACCCGGGCGGCCTGCTCGTCGCCATCCCGGGCGGGGTCTCCCCCGAACTGGCGGACGCCGCCAAGGCCCGCGGGGTCCGGGTCTCCCCGTTCCTGGTGGAGCCGGACGGCCCGGCGCTGGCGCGCATCGCCGACCTCATCGACGCCGGGGACGTCGTGGTCGAGGTCGAGGAGGTCTTCCCGCTGGAGCAGGCCGCCGAGGCACACAGGCGCGGCGAGGCCGGCCGCACCCGCGGCAAGCTCGTCCTGCGCACCACCGTCTGACCCCGCGCCGAGAAGGGAGCACCCGCATCGGGCCTCCGGGTTCTGTCAGCCGGTGTGGAGGATCCGAAAGCGATCGGGGTCCGCCGGATCTCGATCAACAACTTGGACAGGCGTCCAGGCCCATTGCCACACGCTGATGCCTGGCCTGCGGGAGAACCGGATCAGCCCGCGGGTGCCTTCGACTGCGACGCGCGGCCACGACCCGGCGGTGCGCGCCCGGTCCGGGCCGTGAGAACGCAGCACATCGGCAAGGACGGCGACCGTGTCGTAGCCCTCGAAGGCGACGAAGGAGGGCGCTTCGGCCAGCCGCTCGCGGAGGGCGGTCCCGACGCGTGCACCGAGGGGGCTGAGGCGCTCGGGCAGGTAGCGCAGGAACGGGATCGCGGCGCCGTCGTCGCCCAGCAACCGCGCCCATTCGGTGAACTCCGGTTGCCCGGCCGGAGCACCGATCATGATCTCGGCGAGGCGCCGGTCGCCGCGGACGGCCTTGACGATCGACACTGCCGGCTCCGGGGAGCCGGCCAGCAGCAGGAGGGCTGTCACGCGACTGTCGACGAGTTCGTCGCACACGGCCGTGGGGGCGAGCGCACGCAGGTCGAGTTCGACGACGGTGCCGCCGCGTGGAGCGAGACGGTCCCGCAGAATGCGGGCCCCGGAAGCCCAGTAGACGCTCGACTCGGTTGCCACGGCGATTCGGCTGTGACCCGCGCCGAGGAGGAAGTCTGCATAGATCTGCCAGCCGTGGGACTGCGCCGGGGCGAGGCGCGCGACCCATTCCGTCGGCTGTTCGGTCAGCGCGTCGAGAACCGCCGACGAGCAGAGGAACGGCAGGCCGAGAGCGTCTGCCCTGGCGGCAGCGGCGCGAGCGACGACGCTGTGGTACTCCCCCGCCAGGGCGGCAACACCCAGGTGAGCCAGTTCATCGACGGCCGCCGCGGCCCGCTGCGGATCAGCCGCGGTGTCGCGGACCACCAGTTCGAGTGGTCTTCCGACGATCCCACCGGCTTCATTGACGTCGCGAACGGCCAGCTCAAGTCCAGCGAGCAAGTGACGGCCCGCCTCGACCCAGCCAGGCCGGGTCAGCGGAACGAGAGCGCCGATCTGGACGGATGATCTGTCAGTCTGCCCCGCCCCAGGTGACGATGGTGGCGTGATCATGCGTCGGCCTCTCCTGTATGACGATGCGGCTGCAGGTCACGCGGATCGTAGAGTGGCAAGGCCCGGTGGCAAGCGCTCAACTCATCTCGCCGTGGCGGGCGCGTCTGGGTGACCATGCCGGACATTGCATCCACCACCATCGCCCGCACGCAACCGATTTCTTCACCGAGCTGCCAGGATGGGCGTCACCTCGGATATCAGGTCAGCGCGGGCTCTCGTGGAACATCCCAGAGCCGGGCGTCCTCGCCGAGAATCCGGAAGACTCCGGCGGTGACCTCCACGGAGCGGCTGCGGATGTCCATGTAGAGGTGCGCGGGCCATTCGGTTCGAAGGGACCAACTGACGCCGACGAGATCGGCATCGTCGAGGTGTGCCCCCGTCAGGTCGGCGTCAGTGAGATCGGCGGCCGTCAGGCTCGCGGCGGTGAGGTCGCCATTGGTCAGTCGGGCGGAGGAGAGGCAAGCGCCGTCCAGGGTCGAATGCGAAAGGTCGGCGCCCGCCAGGTCGACATCGCTCAGGAACGCCCCCGTCAGATTGGCTCTCCCGAGCCGGCCACCGCGCAGCACCGCCCCATTGAGCACGGCCCAGCACAACTGCGCCTGGCGTAGGTCCGCTCGCTGCATCGCCGCGCCGGACAGAATCGCGTAGTTCAGGTTGGACTCGGCGAGCAGGGCCCCCTGCAACTGTGCATCCGCGATATGCGCATTGACGAGCTGCGCCCGCACCAGGCTGGCCCCGCTCAGGTCCGCCCGGTAGAGGTTCGCCTCCTCGAGCGAGGCGTCGGAGAGGTCGGCACGCCAGAGCTCGGCATGGCAGAGATTGACGTCAGTCATGATCGCGGTTCGCAGGTCCACATCATGGAGCAGCGCCCTCGCCAAGCTTGCGCCGGTCAGATCCGCGCCCTTGAGGTTCGCGCCTCGCAGGTCGGCATCGGCCAGTTCCGCGTTGTAGAGATCGGCACCGGGCCCCGGCAGGTCGAGCGGTTCGAAGGCCAGCGCCGCGCGAAGCCAGGTCCGGAAGCTCTCACCTGGCGCTCGGTTCGGAGGCCTCTGGACCGGTGAGCAACCGCGAAGGACTTCTGCCGCTGTCGTTCGTCGGGAACGGTTACCGGACACGACGCCTCCTGCGGCGGACGGGGGCGCCGACCTGTGCGTCAACTCCACCACGGACCGGCGGAACGATCGGCCGCCGCCTCATCAACGGCTGTCCCTGGCCAACCGAGGGAGGGAACAGCTCCGGTCGCGACGGGATCCTCCTGAACATCTGCTGAAGGATCTTGGGTGCCGCAACCCCGACGGCCAGCGCCGCCACCGGTCCCGCCACCTGTCCCGAGGCGCTGCATGCGGCCGTGACGATCACACCGACACCGAGGCGTATCAGTACGGCGACGGCGTAGGGAGCAACCTTGAGATGGCCACGGTGCTTCCACGGGAAACCGCCTACGGAGTCGATCACTTCGTGGAGAGTCCAGCCTTCAAAGGCGGCGGCACCCCCAAGCCCCCACAGGCATGCAGCCCACATATGCATTCTGGCAACTCCTCGTACCTGCCTCGCCGTGTGCGCCTCAGCGAGCCTCCGTGAGTCCCCATCCTGAACAACCCACCCCCGACCGGGCCAGCGCGCTCCTGCCATTTCCCCCGATCCGCGACAACTGATGCCGATCGGTGCCAGCGATCCCGCCGGACGTGATAGCTTGCGCACCCCCCGACTCGTGCCGACCGGCGTTCCGCCCGGCGTGCGGATGGTCAGGCAGGTTTGGAGTAGGGCGTGGTGGCCTGAGAGCGTCGGCTGTGGGGGATGCGGGGGTGTCGGGGGAGGGCGTTACGGGTGCGGCGGTGGAAGGCCAGGAGGCTGATCAGGGCGGCGGCGGTGAACCACAGCAGTTGGATGCCGAGGTAGCCGGGCAGGGCGGTGGTGGAGAACCCAGCGGCGGTGCCGACCTGCATGGCCCCGTACGAGGGCAGTAGCCGCACCACCGGGCTGTTGGAGACGGAGTTGGCGATGGGGTTCTGCAGCCCGACGTCGATGACGCTGATCATCACGATGGCGAACATCCCCTCGACCTCCTTGCGCAGCAACGAGCCCAGTGCGACGCCGAGGGCGCCGTAGGTCATGGCCGCGCAGAAGAGGGCGGCGGCGAGAAGGAGGGGCTGCCGGGGCGTCCAGAGCAGGTGGATGAGCGCGGTGGCGTAGACGGCGACGGCTCCGGAGGCGAGGGTGAGGGAGGTGATCTTGGCGAGGAGGAGGTGGGTGCGAGGGTAACCGGCCAGCGCCAGACGGCGGTCGAAGCCGCCGCCGGAGAAGGCGGAGGCGTACATCATGAAGCCGATGATCAGCGTGACCGCGTTGAGGGCGCCGGTGATTTCGGTGAGCTGGTTGCCCGCAGGGGTCAGGATGCCCCCGGTGGCGCGCAGCCGGAACCTGGTCTGCTCGTCGGGGATGGACAGATAGGCGAGTGCGGTCCACATGGGGATGAAGGCGGCGATGAGAACCATCGCGAACCGGTTGCGCAGATGTTCGGTCAGCGCGTACCGGGCGGCGGTGACGAACAGCCTCGCGTGTCCTTGACCCGTCATGCGACCCGCACTTCCTGTGCGGGTCGCAGCAGGCCGCCTTCCAGGCGCCAGAGTTCGTCCAGGCGGGCGGTGTCGTAGGCGAGGTGGGAGACGACCAGGACGCTGCGGCCCTCCTGGCGCAGAAGTGCGGCCAGGTCCCAGAAGCGCCCGTAGGTCTCCCAGTCGAAGCCCTGGTAGGGCTCGTCCAGCAGCAGTACGTGCGGGTCGTGCATCAGGGCCAGGGTGAGGTTCAGTTTCTGGCGCGTGCCGCCGCTCAGGGTGCCGACGCGCTGCTGGTCGTACTCGCGAAAGTGCAGCTGGTCCATGACTTCTTCGGCCCGGCGCAGATGCGGGAGGTCGTAGGCCGCCCGGAGGAACTCCAGGTGCTGGCGGACAGTGAGGGCGTCGTTGAGGACGGCCGCCTGCGGGCAGTAGCCGAACCTGCCGTGGTGGCGGACCGTGCCCCGGTCCGCTCGCAGTTCACCGGAGAGGATCTCCAGCAGAGTGGTCTTTCCCGCTCCGTTCTCCCCCACGATGCCGACCAGTGCGCCCTCCCGGAGCCGCAGGTTCACGCCGCGCAGCACCGGGCGACGACGGTAGGCGTGGTACACGCCGCTGACCTCCACCTCGATCCCCGTTTCCACGTCATTTTTCCCGATCGTGCCGACGGTTTGGTCAACTCCGTGCCTCGTGGCGGGGACACGGTTTGGGTGCGGGTTGCCGTGGTGAATCATCCGATCCGGTGATCGCCGGTGGGTTGCCGGGCCACAGCCTCCTCCCCGAAGGGGCGCCGGCTCGCCTCAGGGACGTCTCCCGGCAATCCCCTAAGGGCCCCGGTCCGCTCCATCCACCTCTGAGTTGACGTCAACTTGCCTGTGTGCAACCTAAATTGCAGCAATGACGGGAATTCCTCGCGCCGCCGCACCGGCCGCGCTCGCATTTGTCCTCGCCCTGTCCGTCGCCACGGCGGGAGCCGCCTCCGCAGCCACCGCTCCCGCCACAGCTACGGCCACCGGCACCGCGGCCGCCTCGCGGGGCGTCGGCGTCCAGTTGGCGCTGCCGCGCCCCACCGGCCCGCACGCGGTCGGGCTCAGCACGCTGCACCTGGTCGACAGGGACCGTCCGGACCCCTGGGTACCCGCCGCCGGCCCGCGGCAGCTGATGGTGTCGGTCTACTACCCCGCACGACCCGACACCGGCGAGCCCGCTGAGTACATGACCACCGAGGAAGCGCAGCTCCTGCTGCAGCGACAGGTACCAGGAGCCGGCATCCCGCCCCAGGCGGTCAGCGACGCCCGTACCTGGGCACGGAACGACGCCCGCCCTGCGCCCGGCCGCTTCCCCCTGGTGATGCTCTCCCCCGGGTACACCATGCCGCGCTCCACCCTCACCAGCCTCGCCGAGGACCTGGCCAGCCGCGGCTACGTGGTCGCCCTGGTCAACCACACCTACGAGGACTCGGGAACCACCTTCCCCGACGGCCAGACCCTCACCTGCGGCACCTTCTGCGACCACCTCCCGCACGGGTGGCCGGAGGTGAACCGGATCCGGGCCACGGACATCTCGTTCGTCATCGACCAACTGACGGAGCACCACTCTCCCTGGCACTACGCACACATGATCGATCCGCAGCGAATCGGCATGGCAGGCCACTCCGTCGGCGGCAGCTCCGCCGCCTCGGCCATGGCCGCCGACCCGCGGGTGCGCGCCGGGGTGGACATGGACGGCACGTTCGACATCCCCATCCCCGCCACCGGCCTGGACCACCGCCCCTTCCTGCTGCTGGGCACCCAGTCCGGACACTCCCCCGGCGAGGACCCCTCCTGGGACAGTGCCTGGGCAAACCTGAACGGCTGGAAGCGCTGGCTGACCGTCAGCGGCACCGAGCACGTCAGCTTCACCGACCTGACCGTGCTCGCCTCCGAGCTGAACATCCCCATCCCGGGCGCGACCGTCCCCGGGCAACGCGCGGCGGAGCTCACCCGCTCCTATGTCGCGGCCTTCTTCGACCTCCAGTTGAAGGGCATCCCCCAGCCCCTGCTCGACGGTCCGTCACCGACGAACCCGGAGGTCACCTTCCAGCAGCCAACCCCGTAAGCGCCCAGCCCGCTCGATCTCGCAGGCTGTGGCCGGGGCCAGGTCCGGGGCGGTTGCGAGGACGCGGCCGCCTCTCGCATGCCCCCAGGACCGACGCCGCCACGAACGTCTCCGCCAACCGATCGGGGCCTTCTCGGCGGTCAGCGGTCGTGCGGTGCCAGTCGGGCCACGACCTCGGCCAGCGCCTCGCACGCCTGTTCGATCTTGCGGTAGGTGCTCTGCTGCTCGGTGACAACCGCCGCCAGCAGCAGTGTGGTCAGCGCCGCTGCTCCGTTCAGCGCCTGCAGGGTGACCATGATCTCGAAGATGTTCTCGTGCGCGAACGGCCCGGTGCGGTCGGTCGCGGCCACGATCGTGACCACGGACACCAGCAGGACGCACGGCGCGGCACCGACCAGCTGGAACCGCAGGGCAGTCCAGATCAGCAGCGGGAAGACGAGGAAGAGCAGGTCGAGCGAGGTCATGGTGACCAGGACCATGGTGGTGGCGGTGGCAGCCAGCACCAGTACCGCTTCGGCCCATCGGGCCGCCTCGGTATCCCTGGGCAGCCGCACCGTACGGGCGACCAGCAGCAGCGGTGCGATCACCAGCACGCCCATCGCGTCGCCCGCCCACCAGGCCGACCAGGTGGACCAGAACTCGTGCAGCGGCACCGAACCGGCGAGCACCAGGGCGGTGCTCCCAACGGTCGCACTGACCAGCATCCCGCCGAGGGCTCCCAGGAAGACCAGCGCCAGCCCGTCCCGCAGCCGGTCCATCTCGATCCGGAAACCCGCACGCCGGAGCATCAGACAGGCGCACACCGGGGCCAGCGTGCTGCCGGCGACGATCCCCGCGGAGGCGGGGCTGAACGGTCCGATCGACACGATGACCAGGAACTCGCCCAGCGCGATCCCGGGCCAGATCCGGAGCCCGAGCGTGAGCAGGCAGGCCACGGCGATGCCGGTGGGCGGCCACAGCGGCGTGACCTTGGCCCCCGCCACGACCACCTGCCGCAGCAGGCCGATCCGTCCACCCGTGAAGTAGGCGGCGGCGACCGCGAGGATCAGCAGTCCTGCCGTGGCCGGACGCCGGAGTCCCTCGTATCGCAGCACAGCAGACATCAGACAACGATCCGGCACCGACTCCGGCCGTGACACGCGCAGCAAGGCCCTGTTCCCTCACCCCGCCCCGCCGGGCGGCGCGTCGTGGCACAGCACCAGGACCGCGGCGTCATCGGTGTGACCGGTGAGGTCGGCCACCTTGATCACCTCTGCCGCCAGCTCGCCCGGCTCGGCGCCGACCCCGGCTCGGACCACTCGGGTGACCTCCTCCAGACCCGCCTCGATCGGGAACGACGGCCCCTCGACCACGCCGTCCGTCAGCAGGACGAACGCTCCGGGCTGCAGCAGCTTGCGCCGCGTCACCGGATACACCTCACCGGGCAGGATGCCCAGCGGTACGCCCCCCTCGCTGCGGCTGATGCCGCAGCTGCCGTCGGCGGTGGCCCAGACCGCCGGCACATGGCCGGCCCGGGCGCCGGCCAGCTCCCAGGCGACCGGGTCGAAGCAGAGGAAGCTGCAGGTCGCGAAGAGCGCGGACTCCATCGACAGCAGCAGGTCATTGGCCCGGACCAGGACCTCACCAGGGTCGGCGGCGGTGGCGGCCACCGCACGAAGACCGATCCGGACCTGCCCCATGAACGCGGCCGCCTCGACGTCGTGGCCCTGGACATCGCCGATCGAGAAGCCCAGAGCCCCGCCGGGCAGGGCGAACCCGTCGTACCAGTCGCCGCCGATGTCCAGACCGTGCCGGGCGGGCGCGTAGCGGGCGGCGGTCCGCAGGCCCGGCAGCTGAGGCAGCGCGCCAGGGAGCAGCCCGCGCTGCAGGGCCTCCGCCAGCTCCACCCGGGCCTGCTGGAGTTCGGCCCGCTCCAGCGCCTGGGCGGCGAGCCGTCCGAGCTCGCTCAGCAGGTCGTCGGCACTTGCGGGATGGCGTCGGGTCATCGACCCTCCGAGCTGCGTCGAATCCCTCGGCCGCCGCCGCGTCACGCGCCCGGCCTCGGCCGCTGGAGTTACCCAGCCGACCGGACCGGGCGGCGGGGCCGGTAACCGTGCCGAGCTGGACTCAGCCCGTCCATCCTATTTCCGAGGTGCGCGCTCCGCTTGGCGGGCCGCATCTGCGGCTTTGTCGGGACTGCGGCTCTGTCGGAACTGCGGGTTCGTCGGAACTGCGGGTTCGTCGGAGCCTTCACCCGGACGGGGCTGCGGCGATCCGCTTCTCGAACCAGTGGTCGGCATAGGGCTCGTCGTTGAAGGCGGCGACCTCCTGGAAGCCGCAGGAGTGGTACAGGCCGATCGCGGCGCCGAGAGCCTTGTTGGTGTCCAGGCGCAGTAGGTCACGGCCGTGCGCAGCCGCCCGCGCCTCCAGTTCGGCCAGGAACCGGCGGCCCAGGCCGAGGCCCCGGGTCCCGGGCGCGACCCACATGCGCTTGATCTCGGCCGGGGCGCCGGGCGGCAGCTTCAGACCGGCGCAGCCGACGGTCTCGCCGTGCAGCCGGGCGATCAGGAACAGCCCGCGCGGCGGCCGGAGTTCGCCCGCGTCGGGCAGCAGGCTCCGCGCGGGGTCGAAGCCGGTCTCGAAGCGCTCCTGCAGCTCGGCGAAGTAGGAGCGCAGGCAGTGATCGGCGTCGGGGTGGTCCGGATCCACGGCCTCCAGCGTGACCGTCCCGGCGGTCAGCAACCGGTCGACCTCGGCCATGGCGGCGACCAGCCGGGCGCGCTGGGCGGTGTTGAGCGGCTCCAGCAGGGAGTCTGCCAGCTCGTCGCTGCGGCCGTCGAGCACGGCGCGCTCCGCGCGGCCCGCGTCGGTGAGCCGGACGGTGCGCACCCGTCTGTCCCGGGGCTGCGGCTCCACCGTCACCAGGCCATCGGTCTCCAGGGAGCGCAGCAGCCGGCTCACGTACCCGGAATCGAGCCCGAGACGCTCGCGCAGCCGCCGTACGTCCTGGCCCTGCTCACCGATCTCCCAGAGCAGCCTGGCCTCACCGACGGGCCGGTCGCGGCCCAGGTAATGGTCGTGGAGCACACCCACGCGTTCGCTGACGGTGCGGTTGAACCGCCGGACCTGGTCGATCTGCACCCCATCCATTCTCTGACTCTAGTCAGAGAACTAGTGCATGACCAGAGGCACGCGCGACGGGGCGAGCAGGCCGCCGGTCATGCTCGGCTACAGGGTGCCCTTTTTCGCGGCCGGACCCGCGACCCGGCACCAGCGCTCGCGCAGCACCTGAACCTTGTCCTACGCCAGGGCGCTAGCGGATGCCTGCGGCGGTGGCGTGATGCGCCGCCGAGGTCAGCCCGCGGGTCCAGGGGTCGCCGTGGCCCGGCAGGACCGTGTCGATGTCGTGTTCCGCCATCCGGTCGAGTGAGGCGAGTGCCGCCTGACTGTCCTGGGTGAACGCCTGGCAGATCACGCAGGGCCCGCTGCGGCCGGCCACGCTGTCCCGGGTGACCAGGGCGTCCCCGGTGAATGCGACGGACGCCTGCGGGAACAGGAAGGTGGTGCTGCCGTGGGTGTGTCCGGGAGTGTGCATCGCCAGCGGGCGCCCCGGGACCTCCAACCGCCGGTCGTCGCGGAAGGTGTGGAGCTCCCGCACCGCGGGGACCCGCAGCGCCCCACCCCGGGCGAGGTGCAGCGGTGCCCGCAGGCCGATCGGGCGGCGGACCGCGTAGCGCAGCAGGGACCGCTCCGGTTGCCAGACCTTGCTGAGCCGACGGGGCGCGGCCAGGATCGGGGCGTCGGACTCGTGCACCCACACCTGCGCGCCGGAGACGGCGCGGACCCGTTCGGCGAGTCCGATGTGATCGGGATGTCCATGGGTGACCAGTACCGCCGCGATGTCCGTGGGCCGGCGTCCGAGGGTGCGCACCGCGTCCAGCAGGGCGTCCCAGTGCGCGGGGAGTCCGGCGTCCACCAGCACGAGGGCCGAACCGGCCTCCACCAGGTAGAAGTTGACCAGATGGTCGCCGAGCCGATGCACGGAGAGCCCCGAGGACTGGTGAACCCTGGAGGACGGGGAGAGCTCGGACGACGGGGAGGGCACCGCACCGCTGGCGGGCCCGGCGGGCATCGAGATGGCGCTCACCGTGCTCACCGTCCCGACCGCAGGACGCCACCGGACACCTCGACGGCCGTGCCGGCCACCCCCGTGACGAGGTCGACGCCGAGCAGCCGGCACGGCGTCCACGCGCCCGGCCGGGTGGTTCCCAGCAGCCTGAACGCCGTTTCGGCGGCGATCGCCGCACTGAACACGAAGCCCTCGCCCGTGCTCAGTTCGGCGGTGTGGGCGCGCCCCTCCTCGTCGGTGATCTCGGCGTAGCTGTAGGAGCGCGGGTCCGGTGCGGCGCTGCCGCGCAGCGCGACGTAGGCCGTGACGTCGGCTGCCCCGCTGATCCGCAGTGCCGCCTCCAGATCGCCCACCGGCGCCGGTACCACCTGGCGTGCGGCCCCGCCGAAGGTCAGGGACGTGGCCCCGTGGCCGAAGGGAGCACGGACGAGCTCACCACCCCGGTAGGTCGTGGCACCGTCCGCGATGGCCTCGGCCACCGTGTTCCGCACGCCCTCGGTGTCGAGCGGGCTCCCGGCTGCGGCGGCGACCACCACCCGGGACGGGCGGACGCCCTCGGCAAGCAGGGTCAGCACCAGCGCCTCCGTGGCGGTCAGCCCGAATCCGGCCCCGGTGACCAGCGATACGCCGCGCTCCCGTGCCTCGCCGTCGCGGTCGAGCAGGGCACGCACCGCGGCTCGTTCGTTGGCGATGTCGACGTATGCGGTACCGGCGGCGAGGCACGCGGTCACGACCGCGGGGGCCAGCCGGGCGAACGGGCCGACGGCATTGACCAGGACCCGGCCTGCCCGGGCCATGGCCGACACGGCGGAGTGATCGCCGAGGTCGACCGCCGTGGTGGTCACCGACGGGTTGCCGGGGGCCAGCCGTCCGGCGACCTCGGCCAGCCGTCCGGGGTCCCGGCCGGCGAGCACAACGCTCGCCCCGCGCCGGACGAGGTGGTCGGCGACGAGGCCGCCGGTGGTGCCGGTCGCGCCGAGCACGACGAAGTCACTGGACATGATCATGGTCCTTCTGCAGAGGCGGCACGGCGGGGTGGGTACAACGCGGAACCACCGATGACACGACATCGATGTTGTGTCATCAATGTCGTGTCATTGATATCCTGGAGTCGGCCACACGTCAACCAGCAGCCGACCAGGCAGTCGACCGACCAAAGGACCGTCCGTGACGTCCCCTCAGCACCGGCCCGACCGGGTCTCCCAGCACGAACTGCGGTACCTGATCCTCGCGGCGCAGCGTGAAGGCAGCCGTCGGCTCGGCGAGGCCCTGCGCCACCTGGGGCTGACTCCTGCGCAGGCCGAAGTCCTCGACGTGCTGGCCGCCCACGGGCCGATCACCCTGGCAGCCCTCGGACGGATGCTGGTCTGCGAGCAGGGCAGCCCGAGCCGGCTGGTCGACTCACTGGTCCAGCGGGACCTGGTCAGCCGCACCCCGCACCACCAGGACAAACGCGCCGTGCTGATCGGACTCACCGACTCGGGCGGCAGCCTGGCCGCCCGGCTCGACGAGGCGACCGACCAGCTCGCCGACCACATCACCGGCCGGCTGTCCGCCGAGGACGTCGACAGCCTGACCGGCCTGCTGCACGCCCTGCTCGACGGCACCCACGGCGGTCACGCCATCCGCAGGCGCTTCCCGGCGGCGCCGTGACACCACGCGTGGCGCCAAGGCCCCGCCGGGAACGCCCGTCCGGCAGGGTGCCCAGCACCTCGAAGCCCAGCGACCGGCAGCGGCTCACCGCGTGCACGTTCGTCTCGACGACCGCGGCCTGCCGCCGGCGCGTCCGGCTCAGGCGGTTTCCGCGCCGACGAGGGTGTGCCGCTGAACGTTCGTCAGCCGGCCGCGGGCGGCGACCGTACTTCGGCAAAGTTCTTCGCCCGCGAAACCGGCCGCGCCCCGGGCGACTTCCGTCGAGTCCAGCGCTGAGCAGGCGATCACGCCTGTGGGAAGCGTCGTTGTGATTGTCTGGCCTTCCGAGTCCGAGTCGAGGGAGGCCGTCGTGTCCCGAACGCCGCAGCAGATCTTCGAGAGTTACCTCTACGCCGGAGCCATGACCCGGAATGCCGATGCTCTTGCCGAGAACTTCACCGCGGACGGTGTCCTCGAAGCGCCGCTCATGCCTGCCGGTGGCGCCTTCCCCAGGAGGCTGGTGGGGCGCGAGGAGATCCGTAGCGCGATGGCGGCCTATTACGAGCAACCGGTGACGTTCGACCGCTCGCCGAACCTTGAGAAGTCCGGATACCTGCTCCACACCACCTCTGATCCCGACGTGTTCATCGCCGAGATCGACACGGTCTTCGACGGGGACAAGGACGGGGACGACCCGGCGGTCTCGCTGGTACAGATCTTTCGCATCCGCGACGGGAAGATCGCCCGACTGCGCGACTACTTCGCGCCCGGGCTGCTGAGCTGAGGTTCGGCGGATACGACGGCGGGCGGCGCACTCACAGAAATACGGATATTCGCGGCTAATCTTCGCATATGCGACTCGCCTCGGTGCTCTCGTCCACCTGTGCACTCGTCCTGCTGGTCGGCGGGTGGACGATCGCGGGCCACCTGCAGGGGCCGGGCTACGACCCCGTCACCCAGACCATCAGTTCGCTCGCGGCGGAGGGCGCCCGCGACCGCTGGCTGATGACCTCGGCGATGTTCGCGGTGGGAGCCTGCCACTGGATCACCGCCTTCGGGCTACGAGCCGCGGCCTCCACCGGCCGGCTCGCCCTGATCTGCGGCGGAACGGCGACGGTCCTGGTCGCGATGACCCCGGAGACGAGCACCGGCGCCGCCTCGGTGCGCCACGCCGCGGCGGCCGGAGCCGGCGGCGCGGCGCTCGCCGTCTGGCCGATGCTCGCCGCCGGTCGCGATCCCTTCACTCCCTGGGGCCTGAGGCCCGTCATCTCCGCCGCGGCGACCACGTTCCTGCTCGCCGGGGTGGCCTGGTTCGTCGTCAGCGTCCAGGTCCACACCGCCGCCGGGATCGCCGAGCGGGTACTGACGACGAGTGAGACCGCGTGGCCGCTCGTCGTGGCGGTCTCCGCCCTCGGCCACGCCGGTCGGCGCTCGACGGTGCCGTCCGGAGGGGATTCACCACGGTGAGGAAACTCAGTCGGCACCCTGGTCGCGGTAGGTCTCCAGCAGGCGCAGCCAGACCTCGCTGATGGTCGGGTACGCCGGGACCGCGTGCCACAGGCGGGCGATCGGGACCTCGCCGGCGACGGCGACGGTCCCGGCGTGCAGGAGCTCCGCCACGCCGGGACCGACGAAGGTGACGCCGAGCAGGGTCTCGCGGTCCAGGTCCACCACGGCGCGGGCACGGCCGCGGTACCCGTCCGCGTAGAGCGAGGCGCCGGCGACGCCACCCAGCTCGTAGTCCACCGCGCGGGCCCGGCGTCCGGCGTTCAGCGCCTCGTCCAGGGTCAGGCCGACGGCCGCGACCTCGGGGTCGGTGAACACCACCTGCGGCACCGCCCGCGCATCCGCCGTGGCCACGCTGCGGCCCCAGGGCGCCAGGTCCAGCTCCCGGCCCGCCGCGCGGTCGGCGATCGCCGCCCCGAACACCCGCCCCTGGTACTTCCCCTGATGCGTCATCAGGACCCGGCCGTTGACGTCGCCCGCCGCGTACAGCCATTCGCCCGGGACGCCGGCCGCGAGCCCGGTGTCGTCCACCTCCACCGGCTTGCCCGCGGCCAGCCCCACGCTCTCCAGCCCCAGCTCGGCAGTGGCCGGTACCCGGCCGGTGGCGAAGAGCACCTCGTCCGCCGTCAGCGTCTCGCCGCCGTCGAGGGTGAGCTCCACCGCGCCGTCGCGGCGGACACCCGTGACCGATGTGCCGAAGCGCACCTCGACCCCCGCCTCGGCGAGGCTCCGCGCCACCAGTTCCCCGGCGAACGGTTCGACCTTGGGCAGCAGCCGTGACCCACGCACCAGCAACACCACCTCGCTGCCCAGTGCCCGCCAGGCCGTGGCCATCTCGACCGCCACCACTCCCCCGCCGACCACCGCCAGCCGCCCGGGCACGGTACGCGAACTGGTCGCCTCGCGGCTGGTCCACGGCCGCACCTCGGCCAGCCCGGGCAGGTCCGGCAGCGCCGCCCGGGTCCCCGTGCACAACGCCACCGCGTGCCCTGCCAGCAGCGTCCGCCGTCCGCCGTCGGGCGTCTCCACCACGACGCGCCGCTCACCGTCGAGCCGCCCGTGGCCCCGGACCAGAGTGATCCCGGCGCCGTCGAGCCACCGCACCTGGCCGTCGTCCTTCCAGTGCGACGCGAAGTCGTCCCGGCGGCGCAGCACCGCCGCCACGTCGAGGCCTCCGGCCACGGCCTCCCGCGCACCCGCCACCCGCCGCGCGTCGGCCAGCGCGGCGGCCGGACGCAGCAGGGCCTTGCTGGGCATGCACGCCCAGTAGGAGCACTCCCCGCCGACGAGCTCGTGCTCGACCACGGCGACGCTCAGCCCGCCGGCGCGTACCCGGTCCGCCAGGTTCTCCCCCGTCGGTCCCGCGCCCAGCACCACAACATCGAACTCGTCCACCAGCCATCCCTCCAACACTCCGACCCTGCCGGCCCGCGCCATCCTTCCCGTGGCGTCCGACGGCGTCCAGCGGCGACACGCCGGTCCCGGAAAGACGGTGCACCGCTGGACAATCACGGTGCACCGCAGGAACAACCGGTCAGCGGGCGGCCCTGCGGTAGTGGGTGAGGACGAGGGCGCCGACCTGCTCCGCCGACAGGCACTCCAGGTCCGCGTGCGGCCCCTCGGCCGGGAACAGCCTGCGGCCGGCGCCGGCCACGGTGGGGAAGCTCATCAGCCGGTACTCGTCGACCAGGTCCGCGGCCATCAGCTGGTGCACGACGCCCAGGCTGCCCATCACGAGCACGTCGCGCTGCTCGCGCTTGACGACGTCGATGAGGTCTCCGTCGATGGGCCGGGAGTTCGCCCAGGCGGAGCTCCCAGGTGGCCCGCGACCTCAGCCGCGGTGAACCCGAGCACCTCGCGCAGCACCAGTACGGCCCGCTGCCGCGCCGGCAGCAGCTGAACCGCCGCCACCCAGGCGAGCCGCAGGTCCGCCCGCGCCTCCAGATCGAACCGCGCGTCGGGGAACGGCTCCAGCCAGGGAATCTCCGGGGCAGGTACCGGCAGCACCCCGGGGTCCTCGCCCGGCGCGCCGAGTCCGGACGGCAACGGACGCCGTGCGCGGCCCTCCAGGGCGGTCAGGCAGACGTTGGTCGTGATCCGGTACAGCCAGGTCCGTACCGACGCCCGCGCCGGGTCGTACCGCTCGCGTGCCTTCCACGCACGCAGCAGCGACTCCTGCACCAGGTCCTCGGCGTCCTGGTAGGAGCCCAGCATCCGGTAGCAGTACGCCGTCAGTTCGCCCCGGTACGGCTCGAAGTCCACCGGTCCATCATGCCCGACCCCGGTGACACCAGGCCTGAGCCGGGCCGCGCGCCGGAGCCCGCGCCCACCGGAACACCGGCTCCGTCAGCGGCACGCCGGTTGCGCGGGCGCGGCCTCGCTCAGGCTCGCAGCCGGTCGCAGGTGCCGAGCGCCAGTCGCAGTCGGTCGGGGTGTCGCGTGGGCACGACCCAGACCGGCCCCGGCTCGCCGCGCAGCCTGGTCCGGAGCGGCCGTCCGGGCAGGTTCGGATAGAACGAGACCATCCGGGCGGCCGGCACCCGGGCCTGAGCCGGGTCGACGTCGATGAGCAGCGCGGCACGCATGTACGGGGCGGACAGTACGCCGAGCATGCAGGTGGTCATGGCCCGGGGTTTGCCCCACCGATTGCTCAGGGTGTGGAAACCGGGCGACCTTTGCAGTTCCCGGAGCACCTTCGGGTCGGTCACCACGCGCAGGCCCTCGATGCCCTGCCAGGGGCACTCGAACAGGCCCCAGTTCTGACGGGTGAGCGTCGGAGTGCGCTGCGCGGCACTCCTGGAGCGGACGGCGCCGATCCGGACGCCGACCTCGTCGATGCGGATCCCCGTGGGCCAGTTCCGGTGCAGGAGGCCGATGGAGGCCAGGAACGGGACGAACATCGGTACGAACGGTACGGCGATCAACCATTGCGCGTTGACCGTGATCGCGAGCACCACAGCCGTCAGAGCGGCCAGCACGGGCACGATCAGGCCCCACGCAAGGAGTGGCCAGCGAAGCGCGCACCGGTCCTCGGCATAGGCAACGGCGTCCGGCATGGTCATCACCGTAGAGCAGGGGCGATCCGCCGACCATACCCGGGCACCCCCAGGTGTCGCCTCGTCAACTCGCTTCAGGTTGACCGCTGGTGAACGCCCACTCGGGCCCGGGGTCCACGAGCCGCCCAACCCCCCGGCAACAGGGGACGAACGCCAGACGAAAAGTCCCAGTTCCAGAAAATTCTACGCGCATCTACTTGCTCGGCGTCGGTTTCCCCGTGACCATACGGAGCGTAGCCATCTGACCATACACGGTCATGCGCGGAGGAGTGTCATGAGGAAGTGGAAGAAGAGATCGGCGAGTGTGGCTCTGCTCGCCGTCGTCACGTTAGCGGGAGCCTCGCTGGCCACAGCCGAGGGGGCCGGGAAGCACCCCGCGACCGGTGTCGGCTCGTGCACGCTGAAGGGGTGGAACCCGGCGACGAGCCCGGCGAACGCCAAGAACCTGCCGGTCGGTAAGCGTCCGCAGACGTACAAGCCGGACGACTTCGACTGCACCGGCGCGGTGTTCGCCGCGCCCGGCGTGGAGTTCGCGAAGTTCCCGCAGCCGAAGAACTTCACGATCACCAACAAGAGCGTCATACAGAAGGTCGCCGGCCATCAGACGGTCGTGGCGAAGCCCACCGCGGCGGTGAACCCGACGGCGCCGTACTTCCCGCCGTTCCAGCACTTCGTGGTCATCTACCGGGAGAACCACACCTTCGACGACTACCTGGGCGACTGCGCGACCACGATCAGCCCGAGCTGCAACGGCCAGGTGCAGAGCACCAACCACATCAGCTCCGTGCCGGCCCTGCACCAGTTGGCCAAGACCTACGCGCTGTCCGACTCGTACAGCACCGGCGTTCAGCCGCCGTCCGGCCCCAACCACTGGTTCATGTTCTCCGGGCAGTCCTCGTCCAGCAGCCAGCAGCAGTCGTACCCCTCGAACGGCACCCAGTTCGACCGCTTCCTGCAGAGCGACGCGGGTCCCACGGACGAGGGCACCAACGCCTGCACGGCTCCGACCGGTACCAGCAGCGGGACCAGCCCGTACACGTTCATCATGAACGGCGACATCTACTGGATGCTCAACAGTGGCAGCGGCTACTGGAAGAACCCGGCCGACGGCAAGGTCGAGGTCCTGCCGCCCAACCGCCCGGGCACGAGCATACCCGAAGAACTGCACACGAACGAGTACACCTGCCAGAACCAGAGCCTCCCCGACAGCACGATCTCCAACGACTACCTCAACTTCATCAAGACCAACGGGATGCCGGCCTACAACTACGTCGAGCTGTTCAACGACCACCCCGGCACCTACCAGGACATCCCCGGCAACGACACCGCGACGAACAACATCGTCAGCTCCATCATGAGCAACCCGACCTACAAGAACAACACGCTGATCGTCGTCACCGAGGACGACACCCAGAACGGCAACAACGGCCCGGACCACGTCAGCAACACCTACCGCGTGCCGTTGCTCGTCATCGGGTCGCCGACCTACGTCAAGCAGGGCTACGTCTCGCACGTGGCGTACACCACGGGCAACGTGATCGCGGCGATGGAACGCACGATGGAGAACGTGCACTCCGGCGTCATCGACCCGAACGACAACCTGGGCGCGTCCACCTTCCCGATGACGACCGCGGACCAGGCCGCGCTCGGCGACCCGCTCGAGGACTTCTGGGTCCAGGGCTCGACCCCCCTGTCCGCGAGCGCCACGGGCTCCCCGACCACCGGCAACGCGCCGCTGACGGAGACCTTCACCGGCTCGGCCACCGGCGGCACGGCCCCGTACACGTACAGCTGGAACTTCGGTGACGGGACCACCAGCACCACCCAGAGCCCGAGCCACACCTACACCGCCGCGGGTACCTACACCGCGACGCTGACCGTCACCGACAGCGCCTCGCCGGCCAACACCGCGACGTCACAGGTGACGACCACGGTCAACGCCATCGGCAACCCGCTGGCGGCCAGCGCCTCGGCCACGCCGACCTCCGGTCAGGTACCGCTGAGCGTCGGCTTCACCGGCACCGGCACCGGCGGCACGCCGGCGTACAGCTACAGCTGGAACTTCGGTGACGGGACCACCAGCACCAGCCAGAACCCGAGCCACACCTACAGCACCGCCGGCACCTACACCGCGACGCTGACCGTCACCGACAGCGCCTCGCCGGCGAACTCCGCATCCTCGACGGTGACCATCACGGCCTCGCCGATCGCCGCGACGGTACCGGGCGCGCCCACCGGCCTGACGGCGACACCCGGCACCGGGCAGGCCGCGCTGAGCTGGACGCCGCCGTCCAACACCGGCGGAGAGAACGTCACCTCGTACAAGGTGTACCGCGGCACCACCAGCGGTGGCGAGACCCTGCTGAGCAGCGGCGGCTGCAGCGGCCTGGGCGCGGTGACCTCGTGCACGGACACGGGTCTGACCGCCGGTCAGACCTACTACTACACCGTCACCGCGGTGAACGGCGTCGGCGAGGGGGCGGCGAGCAACGAGGCGACGGTCACCCCCACCGGCGCGGGCTGCCCGGCACAGCAGCTGCTCGGCAACCCGGGCTTCGAGAACGGCAGCTCCAACTCCGCGCCGTGGACCGTGACCTCGACGCACAGTCCCGTCGACGTGATCAACAGCAGCAGCCTCGAACCGCCGCACAGCGGCACCTGGGACGCCTGGCTCGACGGCTGGGGCAAGACCACCACCGACACCCTGGCGCAGACCGTCACGCTGCCCAGCGGCTGCAGCAACTACAGCTTCAGCTACTGGCTGCACATCAACACGGCCGAAACCTCGAAGACCACCGCCTACGACACCCTCAAGGTGCAGGTGCTCAACAGCTCGGGCACCGTCCTGGGCACCTTGGCCACCTACTCCAACCTCAACCACAACACCGGCTACGCCCAGCACACCGTCAGCCTCGGCGCCTACGCCGGCCAGCAGGTGACGCTGAAGTTCACCGGGGCCGAGGACGCCGAGTACCAGACGTCGTTCGTGCTCGACGACACCGCGCTGAACGTCAGCTGAGCTGACGAGGTCGCACAAGGGGCGCCGGGTGGTGCACTTCGGTGCACCACCCGGTGCTCGGTTTCCACAGGCTCAGGCTCTACAGGCTCAGGTTCTACAGGCTCAGGTTCTACAGGCTCAGGTTCTACAGGATCAGCTGGACGCCGGCTGAGGGATGGATGAATGGATGGACACACCCGTCGCGGTGAGAGGCCGCGGCATCACCAAAGTCTTCGGTGATGTCGTCGCCCTCGACCACATCGATGTGAGCATGACGCAGGGTCAGATCCACGGCCTGGTCGGCCCGAACGGCGCCGGCAAGACCACGCTCCTCGGCCTGTTGCTGGGCCTGGCCGTCGCCGACGAGGGGAGTCTGGAGGTCCTCGGCGCACCGGTGGGACGCGCGCTGCCCGCGCCCGACGGTGTCTCCGGGTTCGTCGACGGGCCCGGCCTCTACCCCACGCTCACCGCGAGGCAGAACCTTGCAACGCTCGTCGCGCTGCGCCCTGATGACGCGCCCGCCACGGGTGTCGAGGAGGCACTGGAGCAGGTCGGGCTCGCCGACGTCGCCGACGCCAAGGTCCGTGGCTTCTCCCTGGGCATGCGCCAGCGGCTGGGACTGGCCGCGGCGATGCTGACCAGGCCACGGCTGCTGGTGCTCGACGAGCCGTCCAACGGCCTGGACCCGGTCGGCAAGAAGCACGTGCACGGTGTGCTCAGCCGGCTGGCCGCCGAAGGCGTCACGGTCGTGATGTCCAGCCATCGGATGGACGATCTGGAGGCGCTGTGTTCCGAGGTCACCATCCTGGCCGGCGGGCGCGTGGTCTTCTCCGGACCGGTGTCGAAGCTCTCTGACGACAGCCGCGAACTCGACTACCGGCTGCGCGCGTCGGATACCTCCGCCGCTCGCGCGGTCGCGGCCGGAACGCCCGGCATCAGCATCATCGACGGCTACGACGCCCCGGCGCGACCGGACACCGACGTGATCGTCGTCCGCGCACGGGTGGCAGCCGTGGACGAACTCGTGGCCCGAATGGCGCGCGACGCCATCGCGGTGCGTGAGTTGGCGCCCGTCGTCTCACCGCTGGAAGCCGCGTTCCTCGCCCTGACCGAGCAGGAGGCCGACCGATGACCACGACCCTCGCCGACGCCCCCACCGCCGGGGCCGGGGCCGGGAGAGCGGGCGCGCGCCCGGTCCCGGTGGCCCGGATCCTCCGCCTCGAGTTGGTCAAACAGTTCTCCGCCTGGCGGGTGCGCCTGCTGATCGGGCTGTGCTGGCTCGGTCCGGGCCTGCTGGTCTTCGCGATCGACCAGCAGAGCACGCTGCCGTCGGACACCCTGTTCGGGCGGTCGATGCACGCCACCGGCTGGGCCGGGTCGCTGGTGGTGCTCGGCGTCGCCGGCACGTGGGCGCTGCCGCTGGTTACGTCCATGGTCGCCGGCGACGTGTTCGCCTCCGAGGACCGGCTGGGCACCTGGCGCCATCTGCTCGTCGCGGTCCGCTCGCACCGGCGTATCTTCGCGGCCAAGGCGATCGCCAGCGTCAGCGTGATCGTGCTGCTGGTGGCAGGCCTGGCCGTCTCCAGCGTGTTCGGCGGACTGCTCGCGGAGGGGAACCAGCCGCTGATCGGGCTGGACGGCCACCTGCTCTCCGGCGGGGACGCGGCCGTGAACGTGCTGCTGGCCTGGGTCTGCGTGCTGGCGCCGACGCTCGCCCTGGCGGCCATCGGGCTGCTCGGGTCCGTCGCCCTGGGCCGGTCCCCGATGGGCCTGCTCCTGCCCATGCTCGCCGCCCTCGGGATGCAGGTGGCGCAGTTGCTGCCGCTGCCGGTCCCGGTGCGCCTGGCACTGCCCGGTTACGCCTTCATCTCCTGGAACGGCCTTTTCGCCGCTCCCCGGCAACTCGGTCCCCTGCTCATCGGCGTCGGGGTCGGTCTGGTGTGGGCGGTCGTCGCCACGGCACTGGCCTACCTGCTCTTCATCCGCCGGGACTTCACCAATGTCAACAACGACGGTGCCGGACGCAGGGTGCTGACCCTGGGTGTCCTCCCGCTGGTCGGCGTGCTGGCCGCGACGGTCGGTGTGGTCGCGGTGACGGCCGGGGCGAGCGGTTCCGGCATCGACCAGGCCAAGGTGCAACGCTCGGTGGCCACGGCGTTCGCCCACCTCTACCGGTCCCAGCAGGCGCAGATGCGCCAGCCACCGGTCACCGAAGCGCAGCTGCAGACCACCGCGGTCTGTGACAAGAGCGACGGACTCGGCGCACAGGAGGGATCGGGCAACGACTGGCGCTGCACGGTGTCCTGGATCGCCCCCGGTTACAACGCCACCGCCCAGGCCATCTACCAGCTCAACGTCACCGCGAACGGCCGGTACACCGCCGACGGGGACGGCCCGGTGGAGGTGAACGGCTACTTCCTGATCGTCACTGACGGAAAGGCGGTGCCGAACCCGCTCTGGCAGTTCGACGGCAACGTCGATCTGCTCCCCGGCTGAACGCTGCGCGGGGCGGCAGCATCCCTGAGAAGCAGCACCCGGACGGTCACCGGTTGGCCCACGGCCCAGCCGGTGACCGTCCGGCCGACAGGTCCTACGCGGTCAGCAGGCCGAACACCGGGGTGGACCTTCGACTGCAGATCCGGTGCACCGGCCGGCCGCGGCTTCGTGCGTCAGCAGTTGACCGAGGGGGACTCTGCCTCGTCGCGGTACACGCCCGATTCGGTGTCCCACATCTGAACGTAGTAGCAGTATCCGGCCGGCGGCGTTGTATTCCCGCCCCCGACCTCCGTGCTGGCGCCGCCGTTGTTGCTGTCATCGACGACACCCCCGTCGCCGATGGGGCCACCCCAGGTGACGGGGCCGCTCGTACCCGCCCGCCAGCCGACACGGAGAAAGACATGGACGCCGGTGCTCGGGCTGTAAACCCATCCATACGGAACGACAGTACTGCCGGACATCGTGACGCACGGCTCCATGGAAACCCCCGCGTAGCCGGGGTTGGTCCAGGCGCGACAGATGTGGCTGATCGGGCCCTTGGCCGCGGCAGGGCCGGCCAGCGCGATGGTCGGGGTGAATATCGCCGCTGAAAGGGCCAGCGCGGTAAGAGACTTACGCAAAGTCGTGCTCCATATCGCCAGGGTGCTGATCGCCACCACTCCAGGAGCAGGTGATGGCGAGCTCGGTGTACGACGGCGGGTTGCCTGATCTGGGCGGGACACTACGACGGCTGCGGTCGGCGTGCAGGACCGGACTGCACAGTGAGGGGGACCTTCCGGTGTCGGACGGCACAGTCACGGCGGCGGGGCCGTGTCCATGCCCGATGCCGGCCCCGGGGCGGGGATGAGGTCGGGAGCGGTTGCCCGGGGACGCGGCGAAGGCGCAGGCTGGAGACATCATCCCGATGGAGGTAGCCATGTCCGGATCAACCGTCAACGGTGATGAAGGCGACATGCGCGCCGCGCAGGACGAGATCCCGGACGAGGGCGGAACCTCGGACCAGGTCATGCACGCCCAGGACGAATCCAAGGCAGAAGGCGACCGGCTCGAGTCCGACGACTGACCGAGCCGCCCAGGAGGCGAGCATCCGGATGACCACCCTCGAAGAGCAGATCGACGTCGCCGTCCCGGCCAAGGTGGCCTGGGACCAGCTCCACCGCGTCGGCGAGTACCCGAAATTCATCGACGGCGTGACACACGCCCATGCCCACGGCCGGCACCACGCGTGCCTCGACCTTGAGATCGACGGCAATGAGCAGGCCGTCGAGGCCGACATCTTCGACCGCGGCCGGGGCCGGCTGATGAGCCTGCAGACGGTGAGCGGGCCGCCGCTGAAGGCGACGCTCGCCCTGTTGCCGCGCGACCGGCAGCACACCACGGTCCAGATCAGGCTTGAGTACGATCCCGCCACGATCAAGGAGACCCTCGGCGGCCCCAGGGGCTTTGCCCAGGCCAGCGCGATCGAACGCACGGTCCGTGAGGACCTGCAGCACTTCAAGACCCTCGTCGAGGGCGACCGGGCCTGACTGTCACGAAACGATAACGTTCAGGGGGTCGGCTCGCTCTGCTGTCGTTTCCACGTCGTCGGTATCGACCACTGGCCAGACACCGGATCCGCGGGGCCCCGTCCCGGTCCGGGTCACCGACGCGGAGCGAGGGAACCGACCATGAGCAAGGTAGGAGAGCAGGTCACGCAGGGCGTGCAGCAGGTGAGGTCAAAGGACGGCACCGTCATCGCCTATCAGAGGAGCGGCAGCGGCCCCGTTGTCATCGTGGTCTCCGCCGCGTTGGCCGACCGCACCGGCACCCGGCGCTTCACCCGGGAACTTGCCCCGAACTTCACCGTGGTCGACTACGACCGCCGCGGCCGAGGCGCGAGCGGCGACACCCGGCCCTACGCGATCGAGCGCGAAGTCGAGGACATCGAAGCGCTGATCGACGAGAACGGCGGACGGGCCCACCTGTTCGGCAGTTCCTCCGGCGCGGTGCTGGCGCTGGAGGCCGCGAACCGGCTGGTGGGCAAGGTCGAGAAGCTGGCGCTCTTCGAACCGCCGTTCATCGTCGACGACAGCCGGCCACCGCTCCCGCCCGACCTGCCGGCCAGAGTGGACGCGCTGGTCGCGGCGGACCGGCGCAGCGCGGTGGTGAAGCTCTTCTTCTCGAAGGCCGTCGGCATCCCCAGGATCTTCGTCGCCCTGATGGTGCTGATGCCGGGCTGGTCGACGATGAAGGCCGCGGCGCACACGCTGCCCTACGACCTCACGGTGCTGGACGGCACCCAGAACGGCAGGCCGCTCTCCAGCACCCGCTGGGCAAACGTCAGGGCCCCGGCACTGGTGCTGACCGGCGAGAGGAGCGGCGCCTTCTTCCACAGCGGCGCGGACGCGCTGGCCGGCGTGCTGCCCGAGGCGAGCCACCAGATCCTCAGGGGCCAGAGCCACGCGGCGGTGGTGATGCGGCCGCAGTCGATCGCGCCGCTGCTCGTGGCCTTCTTCGCACATTGACCGGCTTCAGCCGCTGAACGGCCGCGGCAACCGGGCTGGGACGGATCTCCGGAGCCACTGCGTCTCTAGAGTGTGGACGACGAACAGGATTGTGGATGAAGCGCCGGGACGAAGAGGAATTCATGACGTTCGCCTCCGCGCGGTCCGCGCCTCTGTTCCGGTCGGCGTGCCTGCTGACCGGCGGGGACGTGCACCTTGCCGAGGACCTGGTGCAGGACACGCTCGGCAGGATGTACGCCGGCTGGCACAAGATCTCCACGATCGACAACCCGGCTGCCTACACCCACACCGTCCTGGTGCGGACGTTCCTGTCCCACCGACGACGCCGCAGCAGTTCCGAGCAGCCCACCGACGCGCTGCCCGACACCGGCGCGGCCAGCGCGTACGACCCCGCCCTGCGGGTCACGCTGCTCGAAGCCCTGGGCCGGCTCTCCGCCCGTGACCGGGCCGTACTGCTGCTGCGCTTCTGGGAGGACCGCAGTGTCGAGCAGACCGCCGCGATCCTGGAGATCCGCCCGGGTGCGGTACGCAACCAGAGCATGCGCGCCCTGGCGAGGATCCGGGACATCCTCGGCCGCGACCTCTCCGAGCTCGTCAGCTCGTGACCGGGCACCACGGCGCCTGCCCCACCCCGATCACCGACCCGGACCCCACCCACTTCCAGGAAAGGAAGCGGTGACCCGCCATGCCCATCGAGGAAGACTTCACCGAAGCTCTCCGCGCCACTCTCCTTCGCTACGAGCCCGACACCCGATCGATCGTGCAGGCCGGTGTCCGCAACGGGCGCCTCCGGCGCCGCCGCCGGGCCGCGGCTCTCCTGGCCGGTGGAACCGCCGCGCTCGCGCTCGTCGGCCTGGGGGCCGCGGTCGTCCCCGGCCAGCTGTCCGGCCGGCATCCGGTCGACCACTCACTCGCGACGCCGCCGGCCCTGCCCCTGTCCTCAGGCTCCGGCGCGGCACCCGGCACAGCCGCTTCGACCGCCGCACCCACCGTCGCGCCTGCCGCCATCGCCGTCACGGTGACCAACGGCACCGCGATCAGCGGCCGGGCGAACCAGATCCTCAGCGCTCTGCTGGCCGCCGGGTTCAGCCACCGCAGCGTCGCCGCGTCCTCCTTCCCGGCGGCGGTCAGCACCCTGACCTACGGTCCCGGCGAGGCAGTCGAGGCACACACCGTCGCCGTCGCCCTCGGTCTGCCCGCGGACCACCTGAAGCAGGGCACCGCCGCCGGACTGAAGCTGGTGATCGGCGCGGACTGGACCAAGGGCACCACCTTCCCCGGCCCCCACTGATCACGGCACCACCGAGGTAGCACCGCCGGCAGGTAGCCGGCGGTGCTACCCGCGTTGCGTTTTCGGGCCTCCTCGGGCCGGCGGGCGACCCGGGCCGGGAATCCCGGGTCGCCCTGACTACCGCGGCCGGCGGGCCGGCCCGGCCTCGTGCTCGCGCGCCGTCTCGGCGTGACCGTCGTCCACCGCGTCGAGTGCCGTGCGGACCTGGTGGCGTGAGGCGATGCCAAGCTTGGAGAAGACGTTTCCCAGGTGGTACTCGACCGTCTTGGCGCTCACGAACAGGACGCGCGCGATCTGCTGGTTCGTCATGCCGTCGGCGGCGAGCCGCGCGATGCGCTGCTGCTGCTGGGTCAGTGCCGCTGCGGCGGGTGCGTGGCCGGAGGTCTCGACGGCCCGCTCCTCGCCACCGGTTCCGGCCCGGGGGATCTGCGCGCCGACCTCCTCCAACTGCGTCAGGCACCGGTCCGCGAACGGCCGTGCGCCCAGGTCGACATAGCGGTCGTGGGCGGACAGCAGCCACCTGATGGCCGACCGTCGGCGCCCGGCGCCCAGCAGCAGCCTGCCGTAGTCGTGTTCGAGCTCGGCGAGGCTGAACGGCGAGTCCTCGTCGGCCGCCTGCTCGACCGCCCGGGCCAGCAGGTGGCCCGCCGCGGCCGCCCCGCCCTCCGCCTCGGTGAGCCGGGCCTCCAGCCTGGCCATGACCGCCGTCGGGCGGGCGCCCGGTTCGACGGCGGCGCACAGCGCGGCGTAGGCGGAGTGCGCGCCGGCGAGCCGGCCGGTCGCGATCAGCGCCTCGACGTACAGCGGGCGCCACCACAGCTGGTGCAGCGCGAACAGCCCCGGCTGGGCGGCCACCGGGGCGAGCGCCGCGAGCATCCGGCCGGGCTCCCCCCGCGCCTGGGCCAGGCTCGCCGCCGCCAGCGCCGGGAACACCGCGGAGCGGGGGCGGCCCAGCGCGCGCTGGTCTCTGATCACCGCGTCCAGGCGCTCGGCGGCCGTCTCCCAGTCGCCGCACAGAGCGCTGACGCACGCCGCCAGCGCGGCCGCCGGGATGCCGTCGCGCCGGTCGTTGCGTGCCTCCGCCACCCGCATCCCCTCGCGGGCCTCGCGCAGCGCCGCCCGCCAGTCGCCGAGCTGGAAGTAGGCATGGCCGAGGTAGGCGTACGACAGCGGAAGGACCGGCGCGACCGGGCCGTCGTGCGAGCGCAGCACGCATTGGAGGTCGCGCATGGCCTCGGCCGGCCGGCCGCTCTGCGCCAGCCACATGCCGCGGGCCCACCGCAGGATCCCGTGCCCGGGCCGGTCGGCCTCCGAGGTGCCGAAGCCGGGCGCGAGCTGCTCCAGCCGGCGCAGCGCGGCGTCCGCCGACTGGTGCAGGCTGCCGTGCGCGTCGGCCGCGAAGTACAGCGCCCACTGCCGGAGTTGCTCCGGGAGTCCGTCCTGCGCCAGCAGGGACAGCGCCACCCGCTCCTCGGCCTCCAGGTCCCCGGTGTCCGCGTGCAGGGTGGCGGCCGCGAGCTCCACGACCGCGCGCACCGGGACGGTCCTGTCTCCGGCGAGCTCCCTGGCCTGGTCGAAGAGCGAGTGCGCGGCCTCGTACCGCGCCTCGCGGGTGGCGAGCCGGCCGAGGAACAGGTTGCGTTCCACGCTCGGCTCCAGCAGGGCGAGCCGGTGGCCCAGCGCGGTGGCCCATCCGGCGGTGGGCATCCGCTCGCCCCACCGGGCCGCCAGGAGCAGCCTGCGCTCCCGGTCGTGGCTGTCCACCGTGACGTCGGCGGACCACAGCAACAGGGTCCCGGCCCGTTCCGGGTCTCCGGCCCCGTGGTAGCGCATCGCCTCGTCCTCCAGCCGCGCGGCGAGCTGCGGATCGCGCCGGCGGGCGCCGAGCAGTGCGTGCCTGAACCCGTGGATGCCGCTGACCTGTTCGGCCGCGGCGAGGTGCATGGCCCGGCGCAGCGGCGTGGGCAGGGTCCAGTACACGACGTCGCGCACGACCTGGGAGTCGATGCCGACGGGTTCGGCCAGGCCGTGCGGGAACCAGGTGACGAACCCGACCTCGGTGAGGTCGTCGAGCGCGGCGCCGGCGTCGGCCACGTCGGCGATGACCGCGAGGATCGGCAGCGGCGTCCTGCGGTTCACCACGGCCATCGCGGCCAGCAGCCGCAGGCTCGCCTCCGGCAGCTCGTCGAGCGTGCGCACGGTCGCCTGGTACAACGCCTGCCTGCGCAGCTCGCCGAGCGCCTCCTGCTCACCGTCCGCGAGAGCCGGGGCGTCTCCGGGCAGTGGTGTCGTGAGCCGCTCCGCCGGCCGCACCGGAGCAGCCGAACGGGCTTCCGGAGACGGCGATTCGGCGCCACGGAGGCGCACGGCGGTTCCCGGTGGACGGCGCGGAGCAGGAGGGAAGGACCAAGCACCGGTTGCCATCGACATGGTTCCTGCCCTGCGTGCGTAGCCGTCAACAGTGAGTTCGTGAGCGCGACGTCGAGGATCCGACGTAAAGTGACCGAGTTCGGCCGGGTTTGTTCGTTCCTGACCTAGGATCAGATCAGACCTTCCCGGATGGCGAACGCAACCGCGTGCGTACGGTTACGCAGCTGGTACCGCACCGTGATGTCGTGCAGCGCGTTGGTGACCGTGCGTTTGGAGAAGGCGAGTTCGCCCGCGATCTCGTCGGTGCCGAAGCCCTCGGCCGCCAGGCGCAGCACCCGGCGTTCGCGGTCGGAGAGTCCGCCCAGGGTCATGCCCTGGGGGCGCAGCACATGCTGCTGGAGCCGGCCCACCTGCTTGAGCAGGCGGGTCAGCAGATCGGAGGGCAGCGCCGCGTCGCCCGCGGCGGCCCTGACCACCGCATGGGTGAGCGAGGTGGCCGTGGCCTCCCACCGCCACAGCACCGAACGGGCCCCGGACTCGACCACGGTCAGCAGGTCGTCGTCGGTGAGGGCGGGGACGACCAGCACGGCCTCCGCCCCCTCCCGCGAGCGCACCGCCCTGATCAGATCGAGGGCCGACACCGTCAGCTTGTCGAGCGCGAACACCACGACCCGTGCCGAGCCACCCAGGGGCGGATCGACGAGCTCGATCTCGGCGCGCCGGCGCAGCTCGGTCGCCAGCCCGGTCCGGGTGATGGGGTCATCGGCGTAGATCGACACCGGTATCCGGCCTTCCAAGGAATCCTCCATGCTGGAGTGTGCGTGATGTGTGTGGCCCTTCACAAATTGACCATGTATCGACAGCCGGTGTCGACTAGGGAACCCCCTAGCCGGTGCCTAATCGCGCACCGGCCCGGGCGGTGAGAGGAAGTCCGCGCTGCCGCAATCGAGTTGACGCAGGCACGCGGCGGCTGCGCTCTTTGCTGCCTGTTCACGCAGGTGCCGGGCCGCACCCGCTGCCAGGCTGACCCTCGATCAGCGGAAGGGGACCAGGCCGATGGGAATGTCCGTCGTCTTCGAGGATGGCAGCGACGCGGTCGAGGTCGTGCCGGGCGAGCAGGCCACGTGCTTCCTGCGCGTGGAGAACACCGGGATGGTGGTCGACCGGGTCCTGCTCGACGTGCTCGGCGACACGGCCGGGTGGGCGAGCGTCGAACCCGCCAAGGCCAATCTCCTGCCGGGCGCCACCGAACGGATCCGCATCACGTTCCGGCCGCCGCGCGCGGCCTCGACGGCTCCGGGCGAGGTGCGGTTCGGCCTGCGCGCGATGTCGACCGAGGACTCCGAGGGTTCGTCCATCGTCGAAGGCCGGGTCCGGGTCGGCGAGTTCGGCGACCTCGGTGCGCAACTGGTGCCCAAGAGCTCGACCGGACGGCGCGCGGCGCGGTTCAGGCTGGTCGTGGAGAACCGCGGCAACCGGCCTGAGCCCATCCGGGTCGAGGCCCTCGACCCGGAGGTCAAGCTCTCCTTCAGGACCAGGCCCGAGGTGTTCGTCGCACGGCCGGGCACGGCCACGTTCGTGCGCCTGAAAGCCGTCCCGCGCAAGACCTTCTTCAAGGGGCCGAACCGCACCCTGCCGTTCCAGGTCTCCGCGCTGCCGGAGCAGGGCGAGGCGGTGAAGGCCGAGGGCGTGATGCTGGAGAAGCAGACGCTGCCCGAGTGGCTGCTGCCGCTGCTCGGGATCGCGGTCGTGGCCGGCGGCCTGCTGCTCGCACTCTGGTTCGCGGTGCTGCAGCCGGTCGTGCACTCCGCCGCGACCGCGGCCGCGCAGGCGCAGAACGCGGCCGGCTCCGCGAAGTCCGCCGCCAGGGCCACGCCGAGCCCGAGCCCCAAACCCGCGCCGCCGACCGCGCTGGCGGTCACCGTGGCCTCGCCGACCCTCGTCACCGGGGGGACCGACCACGCCACGGTGACCGGTACCTTCGCGGGCGGCAGCGGACCGCTCCCCAAGCTCGTCTGGAGCTCCTCGGCTCCGCATGTCGCCACGGTCTCGCAGACCGGCGTGGTGACCGCGGTCGGTCAGGGCACCGCGACCATCATGGCGACCGGCGCCACCGGTACGGCGTCTCCGGCCACCGGCGCTCCCGCCCCGGCGGGGGCCTCGTCCGCCCCCGATGCGGCCCCCGGGCCCGTCGCGGGCCCGTCGGGCTCAAGTGCGGCGGGCCCGACGGTCCTGTCCGGCTCGGTGACGGTCAACGTCGTGGGCCCGGCGTCCGTCTCCACCGCCGCGCTTCCCCAGGCGGCGCTGGGCAAGGCCTACTCCCAGTCTCTCAACGGCACCGGCGGCACCGGCGCGTACTCCTGGCAGGTCAGCTCCGGCTCGCTCCCGCCCGGGCTCACGCTCTCCCCCACCGCAGGGGTCATCAGTGGAACCCCGACGACGGCGGGAACGACCTCGTTCACCGTGCACCTGAGCGACGCCGGGCCGCCCGACCAGTTCGCCTCCAAGGCGCTCAAACTGACCGTCATCAACGCTCTGGCGGTGAACAGTTCCTCGCTGCCGGGGGCGACCACCGGCACCGCCTACTCGCAGACCCTCACGGCGGTCAGCGGCACCGCGCCCTACAGCTGGTCGCTGGCGCCCGGCCAGGGCGCGCTCCCCAGCGGGCTGAGCCTCGCCACCACCGGCGCGATCACCGGAGCCCCGACCGTGACCGGCACCTTCGACATCACCGTCCAGGTCACCGATTCGGCCGCGCCCAGGCAGTCGGCCACCCAGCAGCTGACCCTCACCGTCGCCAAGCCCCTGCTGCTGAGCACCCTGGCCCTGCCCGACGCGGTCACTGATACGCCGTACTCGCAGACGCTCAGCGCGACCGGCGGGACCGAGCCGTACACCTGGTCCGTCTCCTCCGGGAGCCTTCCCAGGGGACTGACGCTCGGCCCGACGTCCGGGGTGCTCAGCGGAACCCCGCAAGGGGCGGGCTCCTTGACCTTCACCGTGCGCGCCACCGATGCCGGCAAGCCGGACCGCACCGCCTCGCAGGCCTTCACCGTGGCGGTGGTGACCGGCTTCACCGCCACGGACTCGAGCGTGCCCCAGGCGGCGATCGGGGTGATCTACCCGTCGAAGCTGCACCCGGAAGGGGTGAAGCTGAGCGCGGGAGGCGGTACCGCGCCGTACGTGTGGTCACTGACGGGCACGCTGCCACCGGGCTTGAAGGTGAACACGGACGGTTCGATCACCGGCACTGCGACCGCGACGGGAAGCTTCCCCTTCAGCGTGCAGGTGGTGGATTCGAGCACGCCCCCGCTCAGTTCCACCGAGTCCCTGACGATGACGGTGGTGGGGTCGCTGCAGATCACCACGGTCTCACCGCTGCCCAACGCCCTGACCGGGAAAGAGTATGCGCAAACCCTCGCGGCGACCGGCGGCACGCCCCCGTACACCTGGTCCGTCGCCTCGGGCAGCCTGCCGATGGGCCTGACGTTGAACGCTGCCACCGGTGTCATCAGCGGCACACCGGTGGCGGCCGGCACCACGAGTCTCGGCATCTCCGTGGCGGACTCCGGCCCCCCGCAGCAGAACGCGAGCCTGACCTCCCTCTCGTTGAAGGTCGCCGAGCCTCTCGGCTTCCTGTACGGAACCCCACCGCCCGACGCGGAACTGAATTTTCCCTACGCGGGTCTGCAGGCGCCTCAGGTGATCGGCGGCTCCGGCAGCGGGTCCGTCGCCTGGACGGTGACCGGCGCCCTGCCGTACGGCATCCAACTCGACCCCGCGACCGGGAGTATCACCGGCAAGGCGCAGTCGCCCGCCACCCCTGGAATGTACAAGTTCACCGTCACAGCGACCGACACCGCCGACTCCGGGGTGTCCGCGAGCGACCCGCTCCAGATCGTGGTCGTCAACACACTCGACGTACCGAGCGCGTACAACTGGAGCGGCACGGTCGGCACGCAGTTCCAGGGCACGATCCGGCCGACCGAGGGCGAGGCACCGTACAGCTTTGCCCTGGGCACCGGCAGCACCCTCACCGGGATGTCACTCGATCCGTCGACCGGTGAGCTCTCCGGCACCCCGGACGGACCGTGCACGCAGACACAGACCCCCGCAGGCGGGTCGTCAGGGCAGACCGCCGTACAGGTCACCTGTACCCCGGACCCCCTCGACGGCGACGTGACAGTCACCGACGCCCTCGGCGAGCACTTCCCCACCCACCTGACCCTGACCGCCGCGGTCCCGCCGCTGGCCGTGGCGTTCAACACCCCCAGCCCCGCTCCCACCCAGACCGCGAACTCCCCGCTGGACCCGTTCACCGTGACCGCCACGAGTCCCACCGGCGGCTACGGCAGTACGACGTACACCTACTCCTCCCCCAACCTGCCGTGCGACGTCCGCAGCCCGAGCCAGTGCGACCACATCGACCCCACCACCGGAACGGTGAGCGGAACCCTCGCCCATCTCAACGGCAAGCCGGTGACCTTCACCGTGGTGGTCACCTCCACCGATCCGGCGAACAGCCACAACACGATCACAGCCACGTGCACGGAGACGATCCAGACCTCCACCGGGGTCTCCCCGACTGCCACTGCGACAGCTGGAGCCACCACATGACCGGGTCACCGACCACAACGCCACCGGAGGCCCCGCTCGACGTGCAGGTGCTCCAGACCGCCGCGGCGCTGGAGAACCTCGCCGTCGTGACCTACACCTCCGCGGCAGAGCTGCCCTTCGTGGCGAAAGGGAGCCCCCGACTGAGTGCGCTGATCACCCGCAACAGGGCTCACCACCTCGCGCACGCACAGGCGTTCAACCAGGCTGTCGCCAAGGCCGGCGCGGCCCAGCAGCACGCCGTCGACACACGGTACGGCGCGACCGTGGGCCGCATGATGGCCCGAATGACGGATCCGGCGTCGCTGGCCGACCTGCTCAACGAGCTCGAAGACATCAACGCGCAGACCTGTACCCGCTTCGCGGCCCTGGCCGCCGGCGGCAGCCTGCGCGCCCTCTTCGTGAACATCGCCTCGGTCGAGGCGCAGCACGGTTCGGAACTGCTGATCGTCCGCACCCTGCTCGACTCCGGCCACGACGGGCAGAACGTGACCCGGGCCGCCGCGCGGGCGATTCCGGCGGCGGCCGGCACGGTCGGCATCCCACAGGCCGCCTACCCCACCGCGGACGCGTCCGCGATCGACGAGAGCACCGTGCGATGACCGAAGCGACGACCGGAACCCCACCCCCGCCCGTCCCGCGCGGCGACCGGACCGGCGGCGCGCGCGGTCTGCAGTCCCGGCGGTCCTTCGTCCTGTGCGCCGCAGGGGTCGGAATCGGCCTCGCGCTGGACGGATGCAGCAGCAGCCCGCCCCCACCGCCGTCGCCGTACTCCGGAGACCTGCGGACCGTGGCTCTCGCCGCCGCCCTGGAGAACCAGGCGGTGAGCGCCTACCAGGCCCTGGACGCGGCGCTGCGCGCCGGAAAGCTCGGCCCGGCCTTCCCCGCACTGGCCGCGTACCTGCGCACCGCGACGGACCATCACACCCGGCACGCCGCGACCTGGAACGCGATCCTGCGCGCCGCGCACAAACCGGCCGTCACCACGGCCGCGCTCTCGGACCACGCGAAGCTGATGGACACGATCCATGCGGCGTCGCGCGTGGAGCAGGCCGTGTCCGCAGTGCAGGGCCTGGAGAACCAGGCGGCGCAGACCTACACGGCCGCGGCCGGGAGCCTGGCGGGCGTCAGCCCTGCCCTGGTCGCGGCCTCGACGATCGCGCCCGTCGAGGCGATGCACGCCGCGGCGCTGGGCTGTCTGCTGAACGGGCAGTCCGCGGTGACGAGCTTCCTCGGCACCGCCCAGGCAGTGCCCGCCACGCGACTGACGGTCTGAACGCATACGGCGGGTACGTCGGCAACGAAGGGGCCATCGGATGTTGCGGGACGCGGATCTCTCGCTCGCGAACTGGCTCGGAACCGTCCTGCCGCCGGGTACCGGCGTCAGGTTCGACGCGCCGCGGGCCGACTGGGAAGCACGGGGATCCGGCAGCGCATTCGTCAGCCTGTTCCTCTGGGACATCCGCAGGGACGGCCGGGAACAGCCCACCTCCGGATGGTCGGAGGTGCGCGACGGCGACGGGCGGCTGCTGGGCAGGCAGCTTGCGGCACGCTACTACCGGATCTCCTACGCGGTCACCGCGTGGGCGGACCCGCCCGGCGCCGGGGACGAGACGTCCCGGCGAGCACTTGACGAGCACAGCCTGCTCGGCCTGCTGATCGACGCCTGTACCACTGCGGACACCATCGCGGACGACCATCTGACGGGGGCTCTGGCCGCAACCGGTCTCCCCACCTTCGTGCGCTGTGCGGGGGACGAGCCGGGGCGTTCGACGCAGGGCCTGTGGCCGGGCTTCGGAATCGCACCGCGCGCGCATTTGGTGCTGGACCTGGTGGCCGCCACCGTGCCGCCGATGGCGACCGGCCTGGCGCCGGCGCCACGCGAGATCGTGCTCGGCGCGAGCCGGCTCCCCGCCCCCGCCGCCGGCCGGCCCGGCGTCGCCACGTCGAGCGGCTCCGCCCCGTCCGGGACGGAGCCGGCCGGGGCCCCGGTGAGCGTGCGCCGGTGGGAACGGAGCACGGTCACCGAACGGGCCGCCCGGCCCGTACCGGCACCGCCGCGAAGCTGACCCCGCTCGCGGGGCCCTCAGCCCGCGGTCACCGACGCGTTGGTGGTGATGAACCGCGCGGTGCCCGGCTTCTCCGGCTCCGGATCCGGCACCGGGCCGGCCGGGGTGGGCTGCATGGCGGGCGTCTCCACGGTGAACATCGCTGTGAACGTCCCGGTGCCGATCAGGATCGGCCTGCCGCCGTTGCTGGTCTGCCGTGTCATGTTCTCCGGCAGCAGGGTGAGCATCAGGGTGCCCGTGCCGGGAACGGTGAAGGGTGGTTCCGTGTACACCAGCGGCACGCGCAGCACCATGGGAAGCTCGTCGTCCTGGAGACAGACCGGCAGGCCGCCGACGGTGACATCGGTGCTCGAACCCGTCAGCGCCACCGGCGCCTCCAGCGCGGGTACCGCGGTGGGCGGCGGGATCGTCACCTCCAGCAGGTCCCCGGTCCTGATGACGAAATCTGCCACGTGTCCTCCCCTGTCACATCGTCAGGCCCTGTCACATCGTCAGGCCGAACAGTTCGATCTCGGTGATGGCGACGCTGGAACCACTGCTGCCCGGATAGACCGCACCGACCTGGATCTGCATGCTGGTGATCAGGTCCGCGTGGCTGATCGTGATCGGCTGCTCCTGCGGTTTGTCCTGCGGGGTGACGGTGAAGGACTCGCCGTTCGAGAACACCAGACGCAGTTCGCTGGGCCTGCCGTCCTGGACGTAGGCGTTGCCCGCACCCGACCGCAGCAGGATCTGCTTCAGCGTCACGCGGTGTGCGAAGGTGAAGGTGAGGGTCGGCTCGCGTGAGGTCGACCAGGGCGCCAGCCAGTACGTGGTGGTGTTCTCGTCGGCGGCGTTCAACGGGGGATATCCGGGCATGGAGACATTCGCCGTCACGCTGACGGCGTGGATCGGCGAGAGACGGTTGCCGAGCGCGTTGGTGACGGACGCCTTCACGCTCTGCACTCTGGCGTTGACGACACTGCGGAACGGCGGATACGCGCCGTAGACCATGCCGGCGCAGAGGATCGCCACCGCACCGACGACGCGGACCTTGCGGTAGATCTGCCGCAGCAGGAACTTCAGGTCGAAGCGGGACTTCGCGAGCTGCGCGGCGGCCTTGCCGTCCGCCTTGCCACCACCCACGCCCGCGCCCGGTTCGAGCGGGACGACGCGCGGGCCGCGCCTGGGCACGAACCTTCGCCACCACGGCTCCTTGACCTTCACCGCCTCGACGAGTGAGGTGCCGCACCGACTGCAGAAGTTGCGGGTGCTGGGATTGCCCTCCCCGCACACACCGCACACCAGGTCGCCCGGCTGCAGGCGACGGCTCGGCGCGGTCCTGGTCACCGCGACCGCGCGGGCCCGCGCGATCCGCGGAGCCTGCTCGCGGACCTCCTCGGCCACCGGTCCCGTGGCCCGCGTGTCCTTCGCCTGCGGCGCCGGCGCCGGCGCGGGCGCGGGTGACGCGGAGTCGGATGCGGGATCGGCGCGCTCGACCGGCGCGACCATCGCCGCAGCATCGCTCCGCACCGGCCGACGCGGCGGAGGCGGAGGCTCCGCGGGGCTCCGCAGCGGCGGAGGCGGGGTGGCGCTCTGCCCGCGCGGTGGCGGTGGTTGCGGAGGCGTGGCAGCGCCGGGCCGCGGCCGCGGCGGGGGCGCAACACTCGGCATCGGCTTCGTCGGCGGTGGGGCAGCAACGCTCTGCCGTGGTGGCGGTGGTGGCGGAGGCGTGGCAGCGGTCTGCCCGCGCGGTGGTGGCGGGGTGGCGGTCTGCACGCGCGGTGGTGGCGGCGGGGTGGCGGTCTGCCCCGGCGGCGGAGGCGTGTCGGCCCCCTGCCGTGGTGGCGGAGGAGGAGGCGCCGCGGCCGGCTTCGGCTTGGGCGGTGGGGGCGGGGCAGCGCTCCGCGGTGGCGACGGCGGTGGGGGCGGGGCAGCGCTCCGCCCACGCGACGGTGGCGGCGGTGGGGGCGTGGCCGCGCTCCGCGGTGGCGATGGCGGTGGGGGCGTGGCAGCGCCCGGCGGGGGTGGTGGCGGTGGGGGCGCCGCGCTCGGCTTCGGCTTGGGCGGCGGCGGGGGCGGGGGCGCGCCGGGGCCCCGCCGCGGGGACGGGGCAGCGCCCGGCCGTGGCGGCCCGGGGGGCGGCGCCTTCTGCTGCTGGCCGGGAGCCGTAGCGGCGGCCCCCGCGCCCTCCGGCCTCGGGCCGGCGATGAAGTTGTTCGTCCCCTGAATCACCCGCTGCAGCAGGCCGACCGGCGGCTTGGCGGCCGCCTCCTCCCGCTGCTGTTCGATCTCCTGGACCAGTTCCTGCGCGACCTTCGGCGTCTGGACCTCCCCGGTCCATTCGAGGAAGCCCCCGCAGGAGCCGCAGAAGACGTCCTCGTCGCGGTTGTGGAGCCCGCACTTGCGACACACGATCATCGTTCAACGACCTCCAGCCCGTGAGGAACATGCGCGGGTTTCTCCGCCGCGATCAGCTCCCCGAGCGCAACGACGTCCACCGTCGCGCCCCGGGGCACCGTCACCCTGACTGACAGCCAGGCCCCCGCCTCGCCCGGCAGGGGGGTGTTCGGGGCCGTGGACCAGCGGACGCCGCCGTTCTCGGCAAGTTCCACCTCCCCACCGGTGGCGAGCTCGACCAGGGCCCGGAGACCCTCGACGGTGCCCCGCAGCCGGTACAGCCGCACGCAGTGCGCCACGGCGGCCCGCTGCCGTTCCAGCGGCCAGTTCTCGTCCAGGACCGCGCCCAGCCAGCCGGCGAGCCAGCGCACGAAGTCGGCGGGCGCGAGCATCGGGTCGGTGTAGGCGGCCAGGCAGTCCAGGGTCGAGATCGCCGGGGCGAGCACCTCGTCCAGGGCCCCGGTCCACCGCATCGCCACCGGGTCCTCCTGGAAGACCGCGGGCAGCAGGGTGCCGATCGGGTACGGGGTGGCCAACCCCTCCACAGCTCGCCGCATCAGTGCGCCTCCACCCTCACCTGGTGCTCGTAGGAGAACACCAGGCTGTTCGCGTCGAGATCGATCCGGCCGGCCTCCTTGCCGCGTACACCGGTGACCGGGTCGGCGGAGAACAGCCGTACGTCCTCGACCAGTTCGACCCCGTGCACCTGTTGCAACCGGCCGAACAGCTCGCCGGCCTGGACCGGGCGGCCGAACGGCCAGCCGGTGCCGTCGGGCCCGCCGCCCGGCAGAGGATTGAGATGGCGGTAGAGGACGTCGAGGGCGTCCTCGCGTACCCGCTCGACGTTCACCCGAGGCCGGGCGACCAGACGGGCGACCACGGTGACGCCGCGGTAGAGCGGCGGCTCCAGCACGACCCGCGTGCCCACCACCCGCGCCCGGTCGAGCCGGGCGGCGATCCGGGACAGCGTGGGCTCCGGCGGGACGAGGTTCTCGAAGAGGATCCGCCCCTCCTGCATGGCCGCGGCCGGGACGACCAGCACCCGGACTCCCCCGGCCTCGGCGGGGTCGCGGCCGGTCGGCACGCAGCGCACGCGGGCGATCTCCGGCGCCGCCTCGCGGGCCAGGATCTCGTAGTCCTCCGCCGTCACCGCGCGGCTGAGGGTGCGCAGCAGCAGCGGACCGCGGTCCTTGGCCTCGTCCAGGGTCTCCCCGTCCACCCCGCCTGCCGCCGGGCGCCGGTTCTCCACGGCGGTGACCGAGGGGATCGAGGACTTCAGCCGGCGTATCGACCCGGTCGCGACGTTCCCGCGCGCGCCTCCCCCGGTCGCGTAGCCGCGGATGCGCACCTCGGCGCCCTTCTCGGGGACGGCGCCGTAGCTGCGCAGGCTGCCGTCGGCCTCGCGCACCGCCGGGCCGAGCAGGACGACTCCCGAGACCGCGTCCAGGACGAAGTGCCGGTCCCGCGGTCCGCTGTCGGCGAAGTGCTCGACCTCGGTCCACTCCTGCCAGCCGTCCGGGGAGCTGGTCTCCATGACCGGCGGGCCGTACCCGGCCAGCACCGGACTGCGCCGCAGCGGGAACTGCTGCCCGGGCACGCCCTCCGCCTCGCCCAGCGTCTCCAGGCCGACCGGCTCGGCGTGCACGGCCTCGACCGTGGCGCCGACCGTGCAGACGGTCAGCCCGTCGACCACCGGCGAGTCGGTGTACGGGGGCTGGCCCTCCTCGGGCTCGACGACCCGTGCCCTGATCCACCCGGCGCGGTCGCCGTCGACCACGCTCGCCCGGTGTGCGGACGGCATGTGCAGCACGATCGCGCCCGAGGTGTTCAGGCCCCCGGTCTCGTCGAGCCCCGCCTCGCACTCCGTCCAGCCGCCCTCGGTCCACGCCTCCCAGACCAGCGGGGGGTGCTTCGGGTTGACGCCCACGCCCTCGACCCGGCCGCGGAAGCCGAGCCGGATCACGCACCCCGGCACCGGCTCGGACAGGCCGATCAGGAGTGCGTCTCCGCTCTCGGGGCGTCGGTGGAACGCGGGGAACGGCCGGCCGTCGGCCAGCAGCCGGGAGCGGTCCGCCGTCCGGGCAGACACCTCGTCCCCGACGCCGCTCGCGGCCCGGCCGGCCCGCTCGTCCTCGGACTCGGACCCGGGTTCGACCGCGGTCCTGATCCGTGCGAGCGAACAGGGCACCACGGCCAGGTCCTCCCGGGTGGTGAAGACGACCGACTCGGCGGTGGCGGTGCGCAGGGTGCCGACGCGGGTGCCGGCGCCGATCGTCAGCTGCACGCGGGCGGGACTGGACAGCCAGAAGGTGACGGGTGCGCGCGCCGGGGTGGGCGGGAGCATCCGAAGGCCGATCAGGTTCAGGAAGGTGACATACAGTCGGTCGGGCACCTGGTTGAGCCGGTAGAGCAACTGGTCGGTCATGTGGGCGAAGGTCTCGATCAGGGTGACGCCCGGGTCGGAGACGTTGTGGTCCGTCCACTCCGGACAGCGCCGCATCACCAGGCGCTTGGCCTCGTCGACCAGGTCCTGGAACCGGCGGTCGTCGAGATCGGGAACCGGCAGGGGCATCAGTACTCGCCCTCCTCGTGCTCGGGGATGGTGTAGAAGGGGAAGACGAGGTTGCGCGGACTGTTGGTGCCGGGGACGACGTAGCGGATGTCGATGTAGAGCAGACCGGAACGCTCCTGGTCGGGGTAGACGTCCACCTCGGCCACGTCGACGCGCGGTTCCCACTGCTCGATGGCGTCCTTGACGACGTCGGCTATCTCGGCGGCCTTGTGGACGCTCGCCCCGTCGAAGACGTAGTCCCGCAGGGTGCTGCCGAATCGCGGCCGCATCGGACGTTCCCCGGGATAGGTCTCCAGGATCAGCCGCATCGCCTGCTCCAGTTTGGCGGTACCGGAGGCCATGGCCACCGCGCCCGTGGGCTCGATGGAGAACGGGAACGACCAGCCGGTGCCGGTGAAGTCGGTCATCGCCGCCCGTCACCCGCCCAGCGAGATGGACGCGCCGGAGACCGAGACGGTGCCCTGGCTCTGGATGGTGAGCGATCCCGCCGACTTCAGCGTCAGCGAGTCGCCGCCGTCGATGGTCACGGTGCCGCCCTGGCCGGTCACGATGTTGACCGTCCCGGCCTGGCCGCATCTGATGGTGAGCTGCCCCGCCGGGTCGGTGGGCGCGCAGGCGAGCTCCACCGACCCCTGGACGACGTCGATGCCGAGGCCGAACGCGCCGTCGCCGGTGCCGAGCATGATCCGCGACTGCTCCGGCTTCGGGTCCTCGCCCACCTCGTCGGCGCTCATCTCGTCGTGGAACACCAGCCGGTTGCCCGAGGCCGAGACGAACCCGCGGCGGGCGACCGAGGAGTCCGCACCGCCCGGTCCCTGCCGGATCGCGCTGCCGCCGAGGCTGTAGGCGCTGTCCTCGGTGACCAGGCCGCCGAGGACGTAGGGGCGACGCGGATCGCCGAACTCGAACCCGACCAGGACCTCGTCGCCGACCTCGGGCAGGAACATCGCGCCGGCGCGCTTGCCGGCGCCGAACTGCACCACCGGGGCCCAGTCCGTGCGCACCTGGGTGGACAGCCACGGCAGCGTCAGCCGCACCCGGGCGTGGCTGTCGCCGATGTCGTCGACGATCGCGCAGACCAGGCCGGGGATCCGCACCGGGCCGGCACCGCCGGCCGAGGTCAGGCCGAGCAGCGAGCGGTCGTGCGCGCCACCGGCGGCGAACTCGGTGTGGTAGCCGTTCTCCGCCAGGTCGAACACGTGCCGGGCGCGGGTCACCAGCCAGGTGGCGGGGAACCGCCTGGGCACGCCGGTGACCTTGACGGTGCCGCCGGCACGGATCGCCGGGTCGCCCCACGCGTCGCCCTCGGCCTCGGCGAAGGTCCCGCCGAGGGACGCGGCGAGAGCCGCGGACGCGTCCTCGGCGTTCGCGACCGGCAGGGTGTTGACGACAAGGGCGGTCGTGCTCGGTGCGGGGCCGAGGTCCTCCCCGGCCTGCGGCTCCTGCTCGTCGGCCGTGCCCTCGGGTTCCTCCGCGGCCGGGCGGAACAGCGCCGCGACCTCGGGCAGGCCCTGCGGGTGCGGGGTGGAGGCGCCGGTCGATGACGTCGGCACCGGGGGCGCGGCGGAGAGCCTCGCCCGCAGCGGGTCCCAGACCCGTACCTCGACATCGGGGGTCAGGTTCCCCGCGGTGACGCGCGGTTCGAAGCGCAGCAGCGCACCGGGCATGGCGAGTACCGGCAGGCCCTCGTCGGAGTCCGCGAGCACGGAGGCCCGGCGGAAGCGGAAGAGCCCGTCGACCATGCCGAACTCGAAGCCGGTCTCGCCGGCCCGCTGCGCCAGGAACTCCCAGTCGCTCTGGTTGCACTGCAGCAGGTGCTCGTGAACGGTCGCCGTCTCGGTGATCTCGCCGAGCGGCAGCCCCGCCTCCCGGGCGATCAGCAGCGCGATCTCCGAGTCGGTCGAGTCGTCGAACGACCTGGTCCTGCGCGCCCGTTGGAGCCGATGGCACAGGTCGTAGCCACGGACCACGGTCCGCCCGACGGTGCCCTGGTAGTGCCCCTCGACGGCGGTGACCTCGCCGACGATCAGCCGGCCGCCCGGCCCGGATCTGGCCAGCACCTGGACGCGCGCGCCGATATCGAGCCCCGCCTCGTCCAGCGCGGCCCCGGTGAGGTCCTCGAAAGCGAGCGCGAACATCGCCGGCAGCAGCAGGTGCGTGTCGACCTCGGCCCGCACCAGGCATCTCGCGGCGACGCCGGACAGCTCCCGGCCCGCACCGGGGCCGACCAGTACCGTCGGCCACACGGTGGCGCCGAGATCCTGCGACACCGTCATCGTCCGGTCTCCTGTGTGCTCGGCAGGTAGACCTGCGTCCCCGGCCGCACCCGCAACGGGTCCTCGAACCGGTTCGCCGCGGCGATCTCCCGCCAGCGCCCCGGTCCGCCGTAGCAACGCGTGGCGAGTTCGGGCAGACTCTCGGCACCGGCGAGCAGGTGGGTACGACGCCCGGGCAGGCCCCCCGAGCTCGGATTGGTCGGCCCGGGGATGTTCGGGATCGAATGGAGCGTCAGGTCGACGGCGGCCCGCACCGGCATCCCGGACCGGCTGAACCTGGTGTAGGTGATCGTCACCTGGTTGAGGTGGACGAGGTAGATCTGGGGTCCCCAGACGAACTTCAGCCGGGGCAGCTCGGTCTTCTTCTCCGACGCAGGGTCGGTGACGGGCTGGAAATGGGTCCAGGAGAGAAGGCGCAGACAGTTGCGCTCCACGTCGCCGCCGTCGAAGGTCAGCGAGCGCATGGCGATGCTCGTGGTGCCCTTGGCCCTTTCCACCTCCTCGGCCGGCATGGTGACCAGTGCGACGTTCCCGGAGTCCCCTCCGTCTTGCGCACCGTTCTCTCTCCCATGGCGCAGCCCGGCGGACGGCATCACCGGCGCCATGTGGGTGATCACGATCGCCGCCGGGTTGAAGTCGAACATGACGTAGTAGGCGCCGGCGGCCTCCGCGGGGCCCAGTTTCGCGTTGCCGCGCTGGGTCAGCGCGGGCGCAGCCGTGGCCCGTGGAATGCTCGTCGGCGTCAGCGCGGCGCGCTGCGCCGAAAGGCTCGCGGGGGTGACCATGGGTTCGGCTCCTATACGGCGGGTTGTGGCAGGAAGCCCTCGTGCTCAAGGGTCAGCGTCTCCAGGGCGACCGCGTTCTGCCTGGCGTCCAGGACCGGTCCGCTCCACGAGACCGGGTACGCGTTGCGCAGGCTCCAGGAGGCGACGACGTTCTGGTGCACGTCCTGCAGGGCGATGTCCACGGTTCCGCTCGGCGGCCGGGTGCCGTCCCTGTCGTAGTTCATCCAGGTCGTGACCAGCCTGCCGAGCCAGGCCTGCAACAGCTGGGACGGCCGTGCCTCCATCGCCCGCTCCAGGACCACCGGGGAGTAGGTCACCTGGGCGGGCAGCTTGACCTCGCCGCTGTAGTCGCCGCCCACCTTGACGGGTTCGGTCTTGAAGTCGACCCTCAGCCCCTTGCAGGAGGACCACTCGCCGAGCGGCTCCCTGCCGTCGCCGGTGGAGAAGGTGACGGTGAAACGCATGGACAGGCCGTAGTACCGGAACGCGGTGTTGCCGGTCGTCCCCTGCCCGAACGACAGGGCGGTGGACGCGGAGGCCCCGCCGCCGAGTGGTAGAGACGCGATGTTCACTGATGCATTGCCTTTCCGGTGTGCCTTGCCGGGCTTCGGTGCCGGCTGTCAGAACGAGGTGATCATCGGCGACGGCAGCGGCGGGGCCGAGGAGTTCAGGTCGTCCTCAAGAAAGCCGGTGTGCGCGAGCTTGAGTGTCTCGATCGCCGGCTTGGCCCCGGCCGCGTCGAAGGATTCGACGGACCAGGCGATCGGGAAGAACTCGCTCAGCCGCCACTGGACCATCGGGATCCCGGCGTAGTCGACCAGCTGGATCGTGCCGCTCTGCGGCCGCGGGTGCTGCGAGGTCTGCGTCAGCCATTGCTGCACGACCCGCGAGTAGGGCCCCGCCGCCCGGCTGAGCGTGATCGGCTCGTACCTGGTGGCGCCGGGGAAGAGCCAGACCTGGTTGCCGCGGTCCCCGACCCGGTGCTCGATCTGCTGCCAGGACACCGAAAGGCCGGTCACCCTGGACCAGTCGCCGAAGTGGTAGGCGACGTTGTCGATCAGCACGGCGTACCGGTGGCTCATACCGACCGCCCCGGCGACGTTCCGGGCCTGCCCAGCCGCGCCGGACAGCGACCGCGTCATGCTCATGGATTCCCTCGTGTCTCGTCGGTCGCGTCTATCTCGTCCATCCGAACCGTCCCGTCTCGCCGAGCCGGCCCGCGCGTTCGCGGTCGACCAGGAGCTCACGGCGCAGCCGTCCGTGGATCTTCTGGTAGACCCGGACCGCCACTTCCTCGATGTCGCCGGGGTCGTCGAGGTCGAGCGGACGCCGGCCGCTGAGCTCGATGAGCTTGTCCCTGGCCGCGGCCAGCTCCGCGTCGAACGGCACCGGCGTCTGCGGTGCCGACGTCTGCGGTGCCGACGTCTGCGGTGCCGACGTCTGCGGTGCCGAAGTCCAAGCGGCCTCGGATGCGAACGGCGTGGGCCCGTACGCGGGCTCGGCCACGCCCGTCACGTCACCGGCCTGCCGCTGTACGCCGCTCGCGGGCGCCGCCTGCCACGGCGCGGTCCACGATGCCAGCGGGGTGGCATCGCCCGCCGCCGGGGCCGCGCCCAGGCCCCGCGCCCACCGCTCGGTCGCCACGGCCGCGGCCTCCAGAGCCATGCCGGCGTGGGAGTCCTCAGGAGGAAGCCGGGAGCCGAGGGTCCGCTGCTGGGCGGCGTGGGTGAGTTCGTGCGCGAGCAGGCCGCGCGCGAGCGGTTGGTCGAGCGGCCCCTTGTCCGCGGGCAGGAACACCTGGCCGTCTCGGGTGAAGGCGTGCGCTCCGAGCGCCTGTGCCTGAGCCGCCGCCTCGGGACCGCGGTGGATCGGCACGTCGGAGACGTCCACGCCGTGAGCCCGGCGCACGGCGTGGACGAGCTCGGGCGGGGCTGCCTGCACCGGCGGCGGGGAGGGGGCGGGCGGCGGCTCGGACTCGGCGTGGTCGTGGTCGTGGGCGTGCTCCGGCCGACGCCGAGCACGCGGCCGTGTCAGCGGCTTCTCCGCGCGAGCGCCCGTGGCCGTACCCGTGCTCGCCGGCGGAGTCGGTGCGGGCGCGGTCGGGCGAACGGCCATGGCAGCGGCCGGAGTCGGCCGCGCGCCGAGGACGAAACGGTAGACGGGTGGAGCCGGGAGCCGCACCGCCGGGAGCACGGCCTCGTCGCCAGCCCCGCCCCGATCGCCGGACCCGGTACCTTCCGCAGCCCGCGCACGTGGTACCGGCAGCGTCAACGCGGGCGGCGTGCCCCGACGCCTCGCCCGGGCGCCGGACGGCGCGCCCGTGGAGGGCCGTACCGGCTCGTCGATCGGGAGGTCCGGCGCGGCCTCGGGCGGCTCGGGGTCGTCGGTATCCCTCCGTGTCTCCACGGGGATCTCGGCCGCGAGGCGCGGCAACCGGCCCGCGTCAGCAGCGGACGCGGGCGACGAGGCCGCCTCAGCGGCCTCAGCGGGCCCGGGCTGCTTGTCCTGAACGGGCGCGTCGAGGGATTCGGCGGGCGATTCTACCGGCAACTCCGGTTCCAGGGCGCTCGGCTGACGAAGTGGGATGCCGAGGCCGAGCCGTCGGCTCTCGGCGAGGGAGGCGCGGCGCGCCGGCCTCACCGCTCCCGCACGCGGGTCCTGCGACGGGCGTGGTGGTGCGCTCGCCGCCTCGCTCGACCACGAGCCGCCGCCCTCGGGTATGGGCGGCACGGCAGCCTGCGGCACAGGCCGGGCAGCTGCGGCTCCCGTCGCCCATGGCGGACGGTAGGACTCGACCATCCGCAGCCAGGCCGAGGGAGCCTCCGGTGCGGCGTCGGGCAGCGGATCGCCCACGTACTCGTCACGGGCCTCGACCAGGCTCGGCCGAGGCCCGGCGGACGCGAGCACACGCGGGGTGAGCCGCGGCGCGGCAGGCAGCGTCTCCGGCGGTGGCACCGGGGTCGGTGCACGGTCCGCGACGGCCGACCGCCTCCGTGCGCGGGCCGGGGGCGGCGTGACCGTCTCCTGCTCCTCCGCCGTCACCTGCTCCTGCGGCGCTTCGGGGCGGACCGCGACGAGTCCCGTCACGCGTCCGGCGATCCGCTCCACGTCGGGGGCCGGGTTCGCCCGCGGGGGCGTCGGGGGCCTCGCCGCGTCCCCGGCATGACGGTCGGTCAGGCGACTGCGGCCCGGCGCCTGGATGAGCGGCCGGGCGTTGGCGGCCGCGAACACGCCCATCGAGGCGGCTGCGGTCAGCGGCGGCCGCCGGACGGTCGGGGCAAGAGGCGGCAGTCGTCGCCAGTGCGCCTGACCGGGCGGCAGAGCGGAGCCGGGCGGCAGAGCGGAGCCGGGCGGCAGGGCGGGGCCGGGCGGCAGGGCGGGGCCGGGTGGCACATCGCGGTGCTTGCCGCGCTGCCATCGAGGCAGCCAACGCATCTCGTCTCCTCTCCGTACACCGGGGTCAGGGCTGGAAGGTCTGGGCGGGTCCTGCTTCGCCACCGTCGAGGCGGCCGTGGATCCGGCCGATCTCCTCGATCACCCGGGCCCTCACCGGGTGTTCGAGGTCGAGGATGTCCGCCAGCGGCCAGTGCAGGTAGTAGGCGAGGTACACGGCCTCCTCCCAGAGCCGGTCGGCCGTGTACCTCAGGATTCCCCCGGCGCATCACCGGCGATGTCCACCGCGAATCCGTGCCCGCAGGCGGGGCAGCTGACGTCGGCCTCGGTGTGCCCGTCCTGGTTGATCCGCCGGTAGAGGTCCTGGAGGAACGCGAGATCGGAGGCGAACAGGTTCTCGATCACCAGGGCGTCCACCCCCGGGGCCGAGCCGAGCTGGGTCACCGTCCGGGCGAGCAGCAGCACGCTGAGGTAGGCGGGATTCTGCCTGACCTGGGGATCGCTCTGGCTGGTGATCTCGTCGCGCGCCGTCGCCAGGCGCATCACGCCGTCCCGGTGCACTCTGCCCTGCTCGTCCAGATAGCCCCGGGGCAGCACGAACGGGTAGCGGGTCAGCAGGCCGGGCGAGTCGGGCGGCGCGCCGTCGACGTCGGCGGCGGACGGGTGCGTCAGCATGACGTCTCCTCGCTCAACCGGCCGGCTGCATCAGGATCGAGTCGCAGTGCAGCACCACGGTCTCGGTCACCACTTCGGTCGCGCCGGCCTTCATCCCGCCGATCTCCAGCTTCGACGGCCAGGCGTTCTCCAGGAGGTAGGTGATGATCGGGTTTCCTCCCGACCTCGGGAGCGCACCCGCCGCGAACAACTGCAGCGAGCAGGTCTTGCGGGCCAGGGGGTCGCCCTGGAGAACCGCCTGGTGCCAGGACCAGATCTTCCCGTCGGTGTCGAGGCCCCGCTTGAGCGTGACCGTCGGCGGCTTGGTCTTGCCGTACTGCTTCGTGTGCACGATCCCCTCCGGACCGGTGGAGATGTACTCGACCGATTCCACCTCGGTGTTGATCCCGGACAGCTCACTGAATGAGGCGACCTGCACCCCGTCCACCGAGATCACGAAGGTCGACGCGCTCATCACCGTCGGGTTGCCGCTGGCGACTGCCATCGGGCCGTCCCCCTCTCCACTCGAAATTCCCTGTCCTGCCCGTCAGTTCCACTCAGGGTCGCGCCGTGTCATCCGCCGCCGTCGCCCTGCGTGATCATGTCGCAGGCGATCGTGACGTCCTCGGTGACCACGCCCTCCCCGGCCCTGGCGGAGGAAATGCTGATCTTCGCGCACCAGGCGTTGACGAGCGTGTAGCTCATCAACGGCTTCTGATTGTTCGCCCTGGGGAGCCCGCCGCCGAAGATGTCCAGACTCAGATACTGGGCGCGCGCGCCGGGATCGCCGCTGAGGGCCATCTGATGCCACGCCCAGAGCGCCAGACTGTTGTCCAGGCCGCGCTTGAGCGTGACCGTCGGCGGCCTGGTCAGACCGAACTGTTTGGTGTGGTTGACGAACCCGGCCGCGTCCACCGAGACGTACTGCTCGATATTGATCTCGCTGTTGATGCCGGCGAGTTCCTGGAACGCCATGTTCTGAAGCTGGTATCCACCGGTGATCTGGATATTCGAGGAGACCACGAATACCGGCGCGGACACGATGGTGGAATACGACTGCCCGGTCGACCCGGACGCGGGCTGGAAGCTTGGACCCGGCACCGGTTCACTCCTCCAGAGCCGCGCCCTGCGAGTACTGCGAGACCCGGAAGACGATGAACTCCGCCGGCTTGACCGGGGCGATCCCGATGTCGACGGTCAGGATCCCGGCGTCCCGGTTCTCCGGAGGGTTGTTCTCCTCGTCGCACTTGACGAAGAACGCCTCCTCCGGAGTACGCCCGAACAGCGCGCCGCTGCGCCAGACCCGGCGCAGGAACATCGTGATGGTGCGGCGCACCGAGCCCCACAGGAAGCTGTCGTTGGGCTCGAACACGACCCAGTTGGTGCCGTCGAGGATGGACTTCTCGACGAAGTTGAACAGCCTGCGCACGTTCAGGTAGCGCCACTCGGGATCGCTGGAGAGCGTTCGCGCGCCCCATACCCGGATGCCCTGACCGGGGAAGGCCCGGATGCAGTTGACGGCCACCGGGTTGAGCTGGTCGTGCTCGCCCCGGGTGATGTTGGTGGCGAGGTCGACCACGCCGCGCACCACCTCGTTGGCCGGGGCCTTGTGCACGCCGCGGGTCTCGTCGCTGCGCGCCCACACCCCGGCGATGTAGCCGCTGGGCGGAATGAGCGTCGGCCCGCCCCTGACCGGGTCCACGACCTTGAGCCAGGGCCAGTACAGCGCCGCGTACTTGGAGTCGTATCCGGCCTCGTCCATCCGCCAGTCCCTGACCTGCTGGGCGCCGAGCCCCGGCGGCGGGTCGAGGATCGCCACCCGGTCCGCCATCAGCTCGCAGTGCGCGATCATGGCGAGCTGCACGGCCTTGACGCCTTCGAGGTCCACGGCGCCGCGCTGGTAGGCGGCCATCAGGTCGGGGACGCAGAGCATGGTCAGGTTCTCGATCGCCTCCAGACCGGCGAAGCCGGTCCGGTCGGCGGTGTCCCCGACATAGTCGGCCGGGGTGATCCGCGCCGGGACCGGCCCCTGGGGCACGGCGAGGGCCGGCGCAGGTGCTCCTCCGCTCAGCGCGACCCGCGTCCCCTTCGCCGGCACCAGCGCCGACGCGCCCTTGACCTCGTCGAGGGCGATGAGCGTCGAGGACTCCTTGACGACCGTGGCGGCGTGGCGCGGGCCGCGCCGCAGCGACAGGTTGTCGAAGACCTCCGCCTCGCGGTCGCCGTGCCTGACGACCAGCTTGAACAACTCCTCGCCCGGCTCGCCCGCGTCACTGATCTCGACGCTCAGCTCGTTGCCGGCCTCCCCGGGCGTCAACGCCCTGGCGCGCAGGGCCGGACGGGCACCCTCTCCCGCCGCGGAAAGTTCACCCCGCGCGGCGGAGCCCAGCGTCCCGTTCCCCTCCGCCCCGGTCCCCTCTGCTCGGCCGTTCGCGGACGGCTGCTCCTCGCCGTCCCCGTCGGTGGCGCCGATGCGGACCACGTACGCGGCCCCGCCGCCGTTGAGGAAGTACCCGTAGACCGACTGCGGAAGGTACGCACCCTCGACGAAGCCGCCGAAGGCCTTGGTGTACTGCGTCCAGTTGGTCACGAGCGTCGGCTGGTTGGGGACTCCGCGTTCGGTGAAGCCCACGAAGGCACACAGGGCGGTGCCCACGCCCTCGATGGGCCGGGAGCCCGAGGAGACTTCCTCGACATAGACTCCGGGGGAATGGTAGGTAGGCACTGTTCCTCTGACCCTCCTTCAGAACCGCCGCGAACGAACCCTGCTGTCGGCCGAGTGCACGAACCGCGAATGGGGTGCGAGTGACCGCTGAGTCGATACGGATCAGTCTCGGGTGCACCGGCCCCGGTCCCCTGCGCGCCATCGCGGCGTAAGACGCAGGTTCCGTTGCGCGATTGAGCAGCCGCGACAGCACAGCGGTGAGCCCAGGCCGATCACCGAGCTCGTGTCGGCCAGTCAATCCCCTTAGTGGCCATACTTCTTGTACTCCTCGTTGTAAGCCGGCCACCGCGTCATCAGGCAGACTCGCGAGCACGAAATGCGAGCAACCGGCGCGAACGAAGGATCGGAATTGCACCCGGCACGTAAGGGAAACCAGGCGAGCGGGCGCTTCCTCGTGAGCGCCCCGCTGAGCCCGACGAGATGGCGGGCTCTGCACCGTGCCGCCGCCGAGGTACTCGATCCGCGTTCGGCGTTGGCTCACCGAGCTCTGGCAGCCGACCGCCCCGACCCGGGGCTGGCCGCGGCACTGGAGGCTGCCGCCGTCGACGGAGGGGCAGAGGAGGACGAGGCCGGCGTGCCGACACGGCAACTGCTGGTGTGGGCGGCCGACCTCAGCGCGGACCGCAGCGAGCGGGAGCGCCGGCTGCTCCTGGCCGCGATGCACGACGTCTACGCGGAGGGGCTCGGGGACGACGACCTGTGGCTGCGGGTCGAGGCGTTACCCCCCTCGCCGCTGCGGTACTGCGCCCAGGCCGGTCGAGCCCTGCTCGAACACCGTCTCGGCGCAGCTGTCGACCACCTGCGAGCGGCGCGCCGCGCCCTGGCCGTCGCGGAGGCGAGCATGGCCGCCGCGGTGGTCGAGACCGCTGCGGCGATCGAGACCACTGCGGTGATCGAGACCACTGCGGTGATCGAGACCACTGCGGTGATCGAGACCACTGCGGTGATCGAGACTGTGGAGGCCGCCGTGGCGTGCCGTCTGGCACGGGGCGGCGCCGCGATCGAGGCGGCGACCAGGGCGTTGGACGCCGCGAGCGCCGACGCCGTGCAGGTCCGCACGACCCGGCGCCTGCTGTTGCTGGGCCAGTCGTACGCGGAGGGTCCGTGCGGGGTACTGCGGTCCCTGGACGGGCGCGCGGCGGTGGGCGAGGCGAACCCGACCGCGGCGGAGCGGTGGACTGCCGTGCCGGAGCTGCGGGACGCGGGACTGTTGCTGCTGCGGGGCGAGTGTCGGGTGCTGGCGGGCGATCTGGAGGCGGGCGCGGGTGACCTGGACCACCTGGTCCGAGGTCACGGCGGGAATCCCGGCCACCCGGACCGGCTGCGCGGGCTGGAGCGGCTGGCGATCGCCCACTTCCTGCTCGGGACCTGGCAACAGGCCGATGCCGCGGTGGACGTACTCGAGCAGGCCGACGGCGATACCGCGGGGCGGGCACTGCGGGCCATGCTCTCGGCGGTTCGCGGCACGGATGCGGCGCCGCGAGGCCGAGTGTGGACGTGGACGAACGGGAGGACACTCGGCTCCGCGGAACCCGACCGCCTGGTGATCGCCGCCTGCGCGGACGCCGTCGCCCTCCAGGCGTACCGTCGCCACGCGGACATCCTGGCCGCGATCACGTGGCTGAACGGCGGCTCCGCCGGCCTGGAGGACGCGCCGGCCAAGTTCGCGCCGCTGTGGCTGCCGGCGTACGTGGAGGCGGCGATCGAGACGGCGAACCCAGCGGCGGAGGCGGGCCTGGCCGAGCTGGGCGCGTGTGCGGAAAGTGTCCCGTACCTGATGGTCACCTTCCATCGGCTCGCAGGCCGGGCGGCCGAGTCCCGGCGCACCCCTGCTGCGGCAGAAGCGGCGTACCAGGCAGGACTGTCGGCCGCGCAGACCCGCGCACCGAGCCCGCCCCTGCACCGGGCTCAACTGGAGTACGCCTACGGCCGGTTCCTGTGCTCGCTCGGGCGGACCACAGCCGGCTCCGGGATGCTCCAGCGAGCACAGGACAGCTTCGCCTCGCTCGGCGCCCTCGCGTTCGTCCGGAACTGTACTCAGCAGCGCGCGGCCGTGACCCGGGGAGCGTCACCCTCCCCCGACGTCGCCCTGACCGATCGTGAGGCGACGGTGGCCGGACTGGTCGCCTCCGGCCTGACCAACCGCCAGGTCGCCGAGGAGCTGCTGATCAGCGCGAAGGCGGTCGAGTTCCACCTGGGGAGGATCTACCGGAAGCTCGGGGTGCGCACCCGCAGGGATCTCGCCGGCCGATGGCCGAGTTGAGCCGTGGACCGTGCTCGGCGACACCTCTCGCCGAGAGCCGAACCCGTTCAGGGGATGGACCACCGCTCGTGCGCGTGGCGGGTGCGGATACGGATGTGACCGTGTGGTGCGGCGCTCGCCGGCGACACGGGTCCGTGGGTCAGGAGTGAGCCGGCGCTCTGCTGGTTGCCGGGGTGAGCGGCAGCGGCCATGAGCTGGTGCGCCCGCCACATCGCCGTCCCGGGCGGAACCACGAGGAGTTCCCACTGCCCGATGCGGTAGGAGAAGAGGCTGATGGAGTGGGGGTCCTGAGCGGGGTCGTACCAGTTCACCCGTACGTCGTGCGATTCGGTCGTCACGTCGTGGTGCAGCTGCGCCCAGGCGGACTCGCGGACCGAAGCACGGGTGATTCGCCCCCAGGAGTGCGCCAACTCCTGGATCAATTGCGGAAGTTGTACGACGAGGTCACGCGAGTGCGGCCACCAGGCACCATCGAGCCGGGCTCGGGGGCCGTCGGGTGTCAGGGCCAGCCGAACTGCAGGACGGGTCTGCGGGCCGACGGAATGGGTGGTGGCTGTGCTCGTGGTCATGATGCCTACCTGTCTCCGGGCGGTTGCCCGCCCGGCGGAGTGCCCCCGGGGAACGACGCTGCCGCGGTGAGCCGGCAGGGCGCTTCGGTTCAGAGACGGGTGAGACGTTCCTCGGGGTCGACGGGCGCAGGCCAGCTGTCGACCCGGCTGCGGGCAGCGTTGGCGCACAGCCCGGACTCGTCCGGTCCAGGTCCGGGATCGTCGAGGACGTCCGCGGACTCGTGGGGGTCCGCGGGTGCGGACGGCGTGCGGCGCCGGGGCAGCCAGCGGTGAGCGCGGGTCAGGGCCGGAATGGCGGCGCTTCGGGCGTTGGCCAACTGGACGAGGCGCGACCCGATGCCGATCATGGCGACGAGCACGAGGACCGTGAAGAGGGTGTCCATGGTGCTCACCTTCCCGAGGACGCGTACATACGGCCGAGGGGCATGGTCAGCAGTACAACCAGGGGCACCGGCACGGCCAGGGACATCGCCGCTCCGCCCTCGGACTCCCACTCCGCCACCGCTCCCGAGTCACTCTGCCGGGCTTCGGCGGTGCCGAAGGCTGCTGCCTCGGTGGCCATCAGGGCGCTGGCGCCGAGCGTCACGGCCGGATCGGTTGCCGCGGCCATCAGCCGGGCGGCTGCGGCCGGGTCGGTCCGCGGCGGGATGACCAGCAGGTCCCAGCGGCCGACGGTATAGGAGAGGAGCAGGAGGCTGCGCGGGTCCTGTTCGGTGGTGAACCAGCCGACCTTGACGACATGACCCGCGGCCGGCACTCGGCCGGGGAGGGGCTGCCAGTGGCAGGGGTTGACGGTGACTCTGGTGATCCGTCCCCACAACAGATCCAACTCGGCGACCAAGGAGGGAAGTTCGCTCCGGAGATCATCGGAGCGCGGCCACCAGGCGCCGTCCAGGAGGCCTGCGGGGGAGTCGGCCGGCCGAAGCGCGAGCCGCAGGGCGGAGTCATCGCCACGGGGCGGCGGGAGCCATACGGCAGGCGGAAGGAGGGTTGCCATGGCGGTGTCCTGATCCCCGGGTCCGCTTGCGGTCCCGGCGTCGGCGCTCGCCGAGAACGACAGGGGCGCGACAGCCAGTGTGCGAGAAACCCTCGGTAACTCCACCGTACTCCGCGCAGGTCCGATCCGGACCGATACCGCCGATCAATCACCCTGCGTCACCACCGCGATGGCGAGGGGGACGGCAGCTCGCCGAGCAGCGCCGATCCGGCGTGCTCCTCCCCGTACCGACGGGCACGGGGAGGAGCATCGCGCGTGCGGGCGTGTCCGTCAGGGCTTCGACCGCGGGCACCGGCACCCCGCCACCACCCGATTGGAGCACGCCCTCTCGCTGCGCCCGGCGAACCGGGCAAGGCTGCTGTCATAGGGCCAGTTCTCAAGACTCACCGGGAGCCTTCCGTGACTTCTCGACGCACCCGCAGCGTGTACGCCGGGGCCGCTGTTCTGTCGCTGGCCCTGACGGGATGCAGCAGCGGTGACTCCGCCAGCGGGACCATCACGTTCGGCACCCTCACGGGTGCGAGCGTGACCGTCGCGAACCCGAAGACCGGGACCTGTCACCACCTCGGGACGCCGGGCGTCCTCTCCGTCATCAACCAGACCGGGGCCGACATCCTGATGTTTCGGGGCACCGACTGCGGCAACGCGGACGGCTCGGCGGGAATCTACGTACCGACCGACACCTCGGCCCTGGCCGTGGCCAAGTTCGGCCTGTGGCGGAGCTACCGAACCTTCGTCTGACCGACCTCGTCGTACTCACCCGGTCCCGTCTCCGCCCCGGGCTCGGGCTCGGACGCGGGCGGGCATTCCCTCGACGACCTCGCACAGGGGGGTCGCCTGTTCCCACAGAGACTCGAACGACCGCTCCAGTCCGGCGACCACCTGAGGGTGCTCGATCAGGAGCACGGCCGTGCCGGCGAAGTTCTCCTGGGCGTGCGGCACAGGCATCAGGGCGCTGCGGCCGTCGGTGAGGATCATCCTGGTGGGGACGCTGTGGGTGACCCGGGCGTCCTCTCCGGCGGCGGCGAAGTGGCGGGCGGCGGTCAGCAGGTCCGGGTCCCGGAGGATGTCGCTGTGGTAGATGCAGCGCACGGTGCCGCCCGCGTCGGTGAGCTGCTCGACGCGCCGGATCCACGAGGGGTCCGAGATGCCCTGGAAGGGCGGGCGGGCGGTGGCCAGCACCGAGTGCCGCACGGCGTCCCGCCACTGGCCGACTTCGGCCAGGGCGAACTGCCCGGCGACCGAGGGAGCCGGCGAAAGCGTCTGGTGCTCCTGGCATGCCGTACGCCAGGCGGGTCGCAGTTGCGCCGCGACCTGCGCGGCCGCCCTTCTGCTGACGTCGATGCGGGCGTTGGCCAGATGAGTCATCGCGCGTTTGGGATCCAGGGCGTCGAACCGGGCGGGGCGGGACCGGTCCCGAACGATCAGCTCTTTGCCGGCCAGGCTCTCCAGGACGTCGTAGACCCGCTGCCTCGGGATGCGCGCGGCAGCGGCGACCTCGGCTGCGGTCATCGCACGGCGATTGGCCAGGGCGATGTACGCACGTGCCTCGTACATCGGCAGGCCCAGGGTGAGTAGTGGGTCCACGAGGGCGAACGATGGACTTGTCATGTCCTATACATATCATTCCTGGCACACGGCTACAGAGCCCCGCCCTCGATAGTGACGCAAAACCACCACTTCACGCCATCCCGGACAGAGGTCCCTCGTCATGTCCGAGATCGTGGAGTTCTCACCGCGGGCGGGGCGGGAACCGGTAGCCTGCGGAGGACAGTCCCGGCGAGGGACGCGGCGGGAGGACCACGAGGAGGGGCAGGATGCGACGGTGGCCGCGATCGTCCTGTTCACCCTGCTCGTGCGCCTTGTCCTGCATCCCCTGGTCCGGGTCCAGGTCCGCGGCGAAATGGCCCGCGTCCGGCTCGCCCCGCAGCTCAAGGAGCTGTCCCGGCGCCACGCCAAGGACCCGGCCGGGCTGCGCACCGCCCAGGCCGACCTCTACCGCCGCGAGAACGCGTCCCCCCTCGCGGGCTGCCTGCCCGCGTTGGTGCAGTGGCCCTTCTTCGCGGTGATGTACCGCCTCTTCTCGCTGACCTCGCTGGGTGGACACGCCAACACCCTGCTGGCGTCCACCCTTGCCGGGGTTCCCCTGGGCAGCCGTCTGCTCGGCTCCGCGCCTGCCCAACTGCCGGTCTTCCTGGCCCTGTTCGCTCTGCTCACCGCCGTGTCCCTCGCCTCCTTCCGCCGGGCCCGGCGCACCCTCGACCCGACCGTTCCCGCCGCCTCGCTCGCCCCCTACCTCTCCTTCGGGACGGTGCTCTTCGCCGCTTTCGTCCCGCTGGCGGCCGGGTGCTACCTGCTCACGACCACCACCTGGACGTTCGTGGAACGGGCGCTGCTGATGCGCCGACCGGCATCCCCGGCTCCCCCGGGTCAGGAACCGGTGAGCTGGCCCGGGAGGGTGACGGCGTCGGGGTCGTTGCCGACCTGGATCGTCTCGGTCACGGCGCCGGTGGCCGTGTCGATCACCGAGACGCTGTGGCTGCCGAAGTCGGTGACATAGAGCTGCCGGCCGTTGTGGGTGATGGCGATCGCCCGCGGCTGCGCCCCGACGGCGATCCGCGCCGTGACCCTGCGGGTCCGGACGTCGAAGACCCAGACCGAATTCGTGGCGCTCTGGGCGATGTAGAGGTGCCGCCCGTCCGGGCTGACCGCTATGCCGCCCTGCGCCCCGCCGGTGGAGACGGTGCGCGTCCACTCGACGTTGTGCGTCGTGGTGTTCCGGGCCACCAGTCTGGTCACGGCCTCGGTGGCCCCGGTGCCGTTCCCCGCGATCCGGATCCGGCTCTGGTAGACCGCGTAGAGCGTGGTGCCGTGCGGGCCGACCACGAGCCCGGTCGTCGGGCCCTCCGAGCCGGAGAGCATGGTCGCGGTGTCCGTGGCCGTGTCGATGCGCATGATGCACCAGCTGGTCGAGGAGTTGCCCACGTACAGGGTCGAGCCGTCGGCCGACAACGCCATCGCCCCCGGGGAGTTGCAGAGCGAGGGAACGGTCGCGGCGACCGCGTCCGTGGCGGTGTCGATCACGGTCACCGACTTGTGGTCCCGGTTCGTGACGTAGACGCGCCTTCCGTCCGGACTGGCCAGGATGCCCTGCGGTACCGAACCCACCTGGATCACCCTGGTCACGGCGCCCGAACGGAGGTCGACCACGGCGACAGCGCTGCCCAGCCGGTCGGCCACATAGGCCTTGCCGCCGTCCGGGGAGATCGCCACGCCCTCGACGATCCCGACGGCGGCCGGCAGGTCGGTGACGGCCCCGGTCGCGGTGTCGATCGCGGAGACCGTCTCGAAGGGTTGCGGCGGCCGGTAGGTCGCGTTGACCGTAAAGGCATGCGCGCTGTCACCGGAGAACGCGAGCTGCACGGGCTTGCCGCTGACCTGCAACGTCGAGGTGACGGCGTTGGTCACGGTGCTGATCGCGATGACGTTCTGCTGACCGGGGAGCTGCCTGATCGCATAGATGAGCCGACCGTTCGGCGACAGGGTGATGCTGTTCGCGGCGAGGCCCAGCGGGATCGTCGCCGTGACCGACCGGGTCCGGGTGTCGAACACGAGGATGCTGGTTCCCTCGAACAGGAACGCCGTCCGTCCGTCCGAGGACACCTGGATCTGCTGCGGTCCCACCGCCCCGCCCAGGCCGAGGATGTGCACCGTCTGCGTCCTGAGGTTGAACTCGGTGAGGCCCTTGCGGACCTCGGAGGCGATGTAGAGCGCGGATCCGTCGGGTGCGAGGACCAGACCGACCGGCATCGCGCCGTTCATGCCGATCGTCCGGGTCACCGTACCGGTGGCGGTGTCGACGATCGAGACCGAACGGCGGCCCGCGTTGGCGACGAACAGCTGCCGACTGTCGCGGGTGACCGCCATCGCTGACGGGACGTCAAGACCGGTGACCGTACCGGTGATCGTGTCCGTGGCGGTGTCGATCACGGCAACCGAGCCGCCGACCCGGCTCAGCGCGTAGGCCTTCAGGCCGTCGGGCCGGAACTCGACCGTGGTCGGCACCGAACTGTCGCCGATCGTCGCGACCAGCCGGCGAGTCGCGACATCGATGACCCCGATACCCGCCCGCTCGGTGACGTAGGCCTGCCGCCCGTCCGGAGAGAAGGCGACCGAGGTCGGCCCGCCGCCCACATGGACGGTGGCGACCACCGTGCCACCTGCGGCGTCGACCACGGAGACGTCGCTGCCCTCCTCGTCGGCGATGTAGATCTGCCTGCCGTCCGGGCTGGTCGTCTCCCCCACGGGATCGTGGCCGACCCCGTGCTCGACACCTGCGGGCAGCGTCCCGACCACCGCGCCGGAGGCGGGGTCGATGACCGCGAGCCGGTTGGCGCGCATCTCGCCCACGAGGATCGGCGAGCTGCGGGCGGTGCCGGACGACGCGAGGGACGAGCCCGCGGTGCCGGCCAGGGATGTGAGCACGGTCAGTGCGACCGCCGCGAGCTGCAGGGCCCGGCGCGGCGCGGCGTTTCCGATCGAGCGGATCACGAGCACGGCCTCTCTCGTGCGCTGACGCGTCCAGGCCCTCCGACAGGGCCTGGCACGGTTCCTCGCTGTCGGTGGCAGTCCACCGGGACGGTAACGGCGGGAACCGCACACGGCAATGCATTGGCGTGTGCGCATCAATAGCGGCGGACAGTCAATGACAAGTCGTCAGGAAAATTGCCACAGTGCAGGGCGTCGACGGTGCAGGGCGGGCAGTGCGGGGCGGCCACGGTGCAGGGCGCCCACCGCGGGAACCCGCGGCGGCGGGGCAGCTCATCGCGACCAACGCGTGCTGAACGGTTAGCTTGGTTGTATGGCGCATCGGCAAGGCGCCGGCTTCCTCCGCGCGTCCGACGTGAACCGCGCCCAGGCGGTCGACGGAACGGAGCCTGGAGGAACTCGATGGCTGAGAACGTTTCGGGCCCGGGCGCCGGCACCGCGGGCCGGGAGTCGTCGCCGACCCCGGTGGACCCACGCGCGGAGCACCGCAGGATACTGATCATCCTGTCGGCGCTGATGATGGGCATGTTCCTCGCGGCGCTGGACCAGACGATCGTCGCCACGGCCCTGCCGACCATCGCCGGGGACCTGCACGGGCTGAACCATCTGTCCTGGGTGGTGACCGCCTACCTGCTCACCTCCACGATCTCCACGCCGCTGTGGGGCAAGCTCGGCGACCAGTTCGGGCGCAAGGGGCTGTTCCAGGCCGCGATCGTGGTGTTCCTCGTCGGCTCCGCCCTGTCCGGCCTCTCGCGGAACATGGCCGAGCTGATCGCCTTCAGGGCGCTGCAGGGAGTCGGCGCCGGCGGCCTGATCGTCGGCGCCCAGGCCATCATCGGGGACGTGGTCAGCCCACGCCAGCGCGGTCGCTACATGGGCTACTTCGGAGCGGTCTTCGGCGCCTCGTCCGTGATCGGACCGCTCGCGGGCGGGTACCTCACCGAGCACCTGAGCTGGCGCTGGGTGTTCTACGTCAACCTGCCGCTCGGCGCACTGGCCGTCTTCGTCATCTCGGCGGTCCTGCGACTGCCGCGCACCCGGACCCACCACGTGATCGACTACGCGGGCGCCGCCCTGCTCGGCGCAGCGGTCACCGCGGTGATCCTGCTGACCACCTGGGGCGGTTCGACGTACGGCTGGGGTTCGACGCCGATTCTGGGGCTGGCGGCCGCGGCCGCGGTGCTGACCGGGCTGTTCGTGCTGGTCGAGAGGCGGGCCGCCGAGCCGGTTCTCCCCCTCGCGCTGTTCCGCAATCCGGTGTTCTCCGTGGCGAACGCGATCGGGTTCCTGATCGGCGCGGTCATGTTCGGCGTGATCATCTACATCCCGCTGTACCTGCAGACCGTGCACGGCGCGAGCCCTACCAGCTCGGGCCTGCAACTCCTCCCGCTGATCTGCGGCATGCTGATCACCTTCATCACCAGCGGTCGCCTGGTGACCGCGCGCGGGAGGTACAAGATCTTCCCGATCATCGGCACCGCCGTGATGACATTCGGGATCTACCTGCTGTCGCTGATGAACCCCTCCACCGGGCTGCCGGTCTCGGCGGCGTACATGTTCGTGGTCGGCTTCGGGATCGGCATGGTGATGCAGATCCTGGTCGTCGCGGTGCAGAACGCGGTGCCGCGCGAGCAGCTCGGTACGGCCACCTCCTCGACCACCTTCTTCCGCACCATCGGCGGCTCCTTCGGGGTCACCGTGCTCGGCGCGGTCTTCAACAACCGGCTGGCCGCCAACCTGCCCGTCTACCTTCCCCCGGCCGCGGTGCACCAGATCCACGGCAGCAACATCACGGCGAGTCCCGCACAGCTCGACGCACTGCCCGCTCCGATCCGGCACGGGTTCATCCTGGCGTTCAGCCAGTCGCTGCATGTGGTGTTCCTGGTCAGTGTGCCGATCGGGCTCACCGCGTTCGTTCTCAGCTGGTTCCTCAAGGAACTGCGGCTGAGAGAACACGCCTACGTCACCGCCGAGACCACCGCCCCACACCGGACACCGGGGTAGCACCACCCGGCTGCGGCATGCGTTCGCCATGCCGGCGTGCCGGCTTCAGTCCCTGACTGCGAGCGAGGTCCTGGCGATCTCGGCGAGGAACTCGGCGTTGCTCCTGCTCTGCTTCACCTTGTCCTGGAGCAGCTCGATCGCCTGCTGGCCGTCCAGGGCGTGCAGCACCCGGCGCAGCTTCCAGGTAACGGCCAGTTCCTGGGCCGAGAGGAGGAGTTCCTCCTTGCGGGTGCCCGACTGGTCGATGTCCACGGCGGGGTAGACGCGCCTGTCGGCGAGCTTGCGGTCCAGACGCAGTTCCATGTTTCCGGTGCCCTTGAACTCCTCGAAGATCACGTCGTCCATGCGCGAGCCGGTGTCGACCAGCGCGGTGGCGATGATGGTCAGCGAGCCGCCGTTCTCGATGTTGCGCGCGGCACCGAAGAACTTCTTCGGCGGGTAGAGCGCGGTCGAGTCGACACCACCGGACAGGATGCGTCCGGAGGTCGGCGCCGCCAGGTTGTAGGCACGGCCCAGGCGGGTGATCGAGTCCAGCAGCACGACCACGTCGTGGCCCAGCTCGACCAGCCGCTTGGCACGCTCGATGGCGAGCTCGGCGACGGTGGTGTGGTCCTCGGCCGGACGGTCGAAGGTCGAGGAGATGACCTCGCCCTTCACCGAACGGGTCATGTCGGTGACCTCTTCCGGACGCTCGTCCACCAGGACGACCATCAGGTGGCACTCGGGGTTGTTGTGCGTGATCGCGTTGGCGATCGCCTGCATGATCATCGTCTTGCCGGTCTTCGGCTGGGCGACGATCAGACCACGCTGACCCTTGCCGATCGGCGCCACCAGGTCGATGATCCGGGTCGTCAGCACACCCGGATCGGTCTCCAGACGCAGCCGCTCCTGCGGGTACAGCGGGGTCAGCCGGTTGAACTCCGGACGGTTGCGGCCCGAGTCCGGCTCGCTGCCGTTCACCGAGTCCAGACGCACCAGCGCGTTGAACTTCTCACGCCGCTCGCCGTCCTTCGGTTGCCGCACCGCGCCGGTGATCGCGTCACCCTTACGCAGACCGTTCTTGCGAACCTGAGCCGGCGTCACATAAGCGTCGTCCGGTCCCGGCAGATAACCCGACGTGCGTACGAACGCGTGGTTGCCCTGGATGTCCAGGATGCCGGTGATGGCGATCAGCGCCGTGTCATGGCGACTGCTCGCGGTTGCGGGCTGTTTGCCCGACGGCCCGTCCGCCTGGACTTCCGGCAGGGCCTGGCTGGGGATGGTGGTCTGGTGGGGTTCGGCGAGCACCATGGCGTTCAGCCCGGTGCTCGTGGGACGGCGCTTCGGTGCGCGGGCCACGTTCGTCTCCGACGCATGAGCGCTCAGGCGAGCGCTCGTCGGTTTGGTGGCAGTACTCACGAATGTTCCTTCTCTGGAAGGGAGTTGGGATTGGAGGACACACGGGGGGAGAATCACCTCTCCCCCGCCGAAGGCGCGACGGAACAGCGCCCGCATGCTCCTGCGCTGCGACTTGTCCGTGCAGCGCGCGTGACTCAACGCGCACGGCCTCTGTCCGCGACCGCGCAGACGACCTGTGGGGTACGGCACCGCCACTCGGGCAATTGCTCGGGCGTTTACCCGGATTTACTGGCTCCTGGCAGGAAAGACGTCTGCCATGACGCTCACACTGCGGCGCATTGAGGCTTCGCAGTAGGCGAGGACTATGTGTCCACCGGAACCCTACCAAGACATCATCCGGCTGCCAAGCAGCACCGGAAGTCCCGGCTCCCCGGCGATCGCCGCTGCCGCAGGGCAGATCAACTGCGCAGCAGGGAGGATGAGTTGACTCCCGGGGGGCCTTGGCGACCAGCGGCGGGTGCACCTCGGTCAGGCGGGCGGCCAGTTCCGCAGCAGGGCGTCGAGGGCGTCCAGGGTCCGCGACCAGGTCTCCTGAGTGTCGGGGGCGCTGTGGCTGAACCCCCCTCCCATCTCCAGGGTCACGTAGCCGTGGAAGACGCTGCCCAGCAGCCGGACCGCGTGGGTCTGATCCGGCTCCGTCAGGTCGTAGCCGCGCAGGATCGCCCGTGTCATCCGGGCGTGCCTGACACCGGCGCCGGCGGCCGCCGTCTCGGGGTCGAGTCTGACCTGGGCTGCGGCGTAGCGGCCGGGGTGTTCGTGGGCGTAGTCGCGGTAGACGTTGGCGAGGGCGGTCAGTGCGTCCTTGCCGGCCCGGCCGGCCACGGCGTCGGCGGCCCGGTCCGCGAGTTCCTCCAGCGCGAGCAGGGCGATCCCGGTCTTGAGGTCCTGGGAGTTCTTCAGGTGCGCGTACAGGCTCGCGACCTGGACCTCGAACTGCCTGGCCAGCGCCGAGAGGGTCACCTGGTCGAAGCCGACCCGGTCGGCCAGTTCCGCACCCGCCCGGATGAGGCGATCCCTGGTCAGTCCTGCGCGCGCCATGATCCTCCTCCCGCTCGACTGAGGCAACAATACATTTGCCTCATACCTTTAGGAAAACTAGCCTCCCCTGTATGAAACCGCTGACAGAGCAAGAGATCCGTGCCGCGTTCGTGAACTGCACCAAGGGCCAGGCGAAGCGCCTGTCCGTCCCGCGTGACCTGGCCGAACAGCCCTGGGAGGACCTGGACTTCCTCGGCTGGCGAGACCCTCAGGCCCCGGACCGCGCCTACCTGGTCACCGCACTGGACGGCAGTCCCACGGCTCTCGCGCTGCGCTCCCCCAGTTCCTCCGTCCGGCACATGCGGCGCAGCCTGTGCTCGATATGCCTGACCGCGCACACCGGCGGCGTCTCGTTGATGGTCGCGCCGAAGGCGGGGAAGGCCGGACAGCAGGGCAACTCGGTCGGCACCTACCTGTGCAGCGACCTCGCCTGCTCGCTGTACGTGCGGGGCAAGAAGGACGCGGGCGCCGGCGCACGGCTCCAGGAGTCGCTCACCCTGGACGAGAAGATCCAGCGCACCGTGGGGAACATCGCCGCGTTCATCGCCAAGGTGACCGCCTGACCCCACCGCTCCGGATGAGGCGGCGCTGCCGTCCGTGTACGGACTGGAGTCCCGGGGTACCCACTGGGAGCACGGCCCGTCGGCGGGCCGCTCACGCAGCACCTACGCCACCACAAGGGGAGTCCCATGAGTGACCAGGCCGCAGTGACGGGCGAGGCCGATGTCATCTTCTTCGGCGGTGACATCGTGACGGTGGCGGCGGGACCGGCCGAACGCGAGCCGGAGTCGGTGGCGGTCAAGGACGGCCTCATCGTCTACGTCGGTGACCACCCGGGCGCGATCCGTCTGTGGCGCGGGCCGCGGACCGTGTTACGCAACCTGCGCGGCCGGACACTTCTGCCGGGCTTCATCGACGCTCACGGGCACCTCGGCGGTATCGGGCTCCAAGCCACCTACGCCAACCTCCTTGCCGAACCGGACGGCGACGTCACCGACATCGGCTCACTCCAGGACAAGCTGCAGGCCTGGGCCCAGACAGCGGTGGGAGCGGACTCGGGCTGGATCGTCGGGTTCGGCTACGACGACGCCATGCTCGCCGAGGGCCGCCACCCCACCCGGGCCGACCTGGACGAAGTGTCCACCGAACGGCCGGTGCTGGCCATCCACCAGTCCTTCCACCTGGGGGCGGTGAACAGCCGCGGACTGAAGGAACTGGGCTACAGCGCCGCTACCAAGAACCCGGACGGCGGCGTCATCCGGCGGCTGCCCGATGTCATCGCCCCGCCCTACGGCGAACCCGACGGCGTCCTGGAGGAGTCCGCCTTCAGTCCCGCCTCGGACCGGGCGATCGCGGGTCTGCCCGAGGCGGTGCTGAACACGCTGTTCATCCGGGGCGCCAGGACGGCCGCGAGCTTCGGCTTCACCACGGTGCAGGAAGGCGGCTGCACTCTGGCCAATCTCCAGGCCCTGCGGGACACCGCGGCGGCCTCGCCCTTCGAGATCGATGTCGTGGCCTACGCCCGGGCCGACGCGGCGACGGCCTCACCGGAGCAGGATCCCGTCGGGGCCAGTGGGGCCTATGTGAACGGCGTGCGTGCCGCCGGGGTGAAGCTGTTCCTGGACGGCTCCCCCCAGGGCCGGACCGCGTGGCTCACCCAGCCCTATCTCACGCCGCCGGAGGGCATGCCCGAGGACTACTGCGGCTACCCCGCGATCGACGATGACAAGGTCGTTGTCGCGCAGGTGAGCACGGCCTTCGCCAGAGGCTGGCAGGTCCTGGCGCACGTCAACGGGGACGCGTCGATCGACCAGTTCATCGCCGCCGTGGAGGAGGCCACGGCCGTGGCCGGCCGCGCCGACCGGCGGACCGTGGCCGTGCACGCCCAGACCGCCCGCCGGGACCAGATCGACGCCTTCGCACGGCTCGGCGTCATCCCGTCCTTCTTCTCCATGCACACGTTCTACTGGGGCGACTGGTACCGGAAGGTCGTCCTCGGCCCCGAGCGCGCCGAGAACATCTCGCCGGCACGCTGGGCGCTGGACCAGGGCCTGATCTACACCTCGCACCACGACGCCCCCGTGGCGCTGCCCAACTCGATCGCGATCCTGGCCGGCCAGGTCACCCGCCGCACCCGCACGGACCATGCCGTCCTCGGACCGGAGCAACGAGTCTCGGCCCTGGACGCGGTGAAGTCCATCACGATCAACGCCGCCCACCAGTACTTCGAACAGGACCGCAAGGGCAGCATCGAGCCCGGCAAGCTCGCCGACCTGGTGATCCTTTCCGCCAACCCGCTCACCGTCCCGCCGGAGGACATCAGGATCCTCACCGTGATGGAGACCATCAAGGAGGGAACCGCTGTCTTCCCCGCCCACAGCGCCGCCGATCCCACCTCATCCGCCTCCGTCGCGCCGGCCGACTTCCCGTCGCACTGCGGTTGCTGACCGATCGTCATCCATGATCGCAACCCGGCGACCCGACACACGACGTCTACAGCGACAGACCGCCGTGGTGGCAGGCTCTCCTCGATGAGGGAAACGTCAGACCCGGGGTCAGCCCTGAAGGACCGACCCCGGGACCGGGACTGACGAATGGAATTGACGGCTGGTCAGCCGATGGTCATGGCCGGGCCGGTCGAGAGGTAGGTCGTGTCCGACCTGCCGTCGGCCTGCCACCAGACGGTCGCCAGGAGGGTGCTGGTCTTCGGGTCGATGATCAGGGCTTCCGCGCCCCAGGCGCCCGGGTAGATGACCTCGGTGCCGCTGCGGCCGATGCTGTCCCTGACGGTACCGACGACCTTGACGCCGGGCAGCCGGCCCAGGGCCTGGAAAAGCCCGGCGCGCAGCTGTGGGCCGGCCGGTGATCCTCCGAGGATGGTGCCGGCCTGGTCGAAGGCGCCGGAATGGTCCGACTGTCCGGCCTCCAGCATCCCGACCAGGGTCGCCGGGTCGGTGGGCAGGCGGTCCAGGCCGTCCCAGCCGACGAGCTTGCCGCCGACGCTCCATGCGGCGGCGCTGCCCTTCTTGTAGACGTGACCGTTGGACTCGATCATGTACCCCGACCGGGAGGCGTAGACCGTCGCGGTCGAGGAGAGCGGCCGCTGCGACGGTCCCGTCTTGACGTTCTTGTACTGCACCCTCCAGTACGGGGCGGCGGAGGCCGGCTGGGCGTCCGCGACCTGGGCGACGCCGTCGAGGAACGCGGTGGCCCCGTTGTCGGCGGTGTGCTGTGGCGCGGCTGTGCTCGTGCCGGTGGGTGTCGCGGTCGTGCTCGTGGCGACGACAAGTCCCGCTGCGACGGCGGCCATTGCGAACACGGCCGCGATCCGTCGGCCGGAGATGAGGCGTCGTGCGGCCACCGGAGTGCCCACGACGAGGTCGTCCCGCGTCGGCCGCGGCTGGTCGTTCGTCCGCTGACGCGCGCTCTCCTGGTCGGCCGCCGCGCGGACGGCCGCCATGGCGGCGTCGAGGACCTGCGTGGACGGCGGTGCGACGCGGCCCGCGGCCTGCAGCGCGTCGGCTCCGGGGAAGTCGAGGTAGGTCTGGTCTTCGGTCACGGGGGTTCGGGTCCCTTCCTGGGTGGACACGTGGTGGGGATGCCGGGGCTTCAAGCGAGGTCGCCTGTCGTCGCGGCCATGTACTGCGGCGGCTCGGGTGTCGGTGTGAGGCGTTCGCGCAGGCGGCCGCGGGCGCGGCGCAGGCGGGTGCGGGCCGTCGCCGCGGGAATGCCCACGACGGCCGCCGCCTCGCTGGGCGTCAGCTGCTCCCAGGCCACGAGCAGCATCAACTCCCGCTCGTCGGGCGGAAGCCCGGCCAGCGCATGCCGCAACTGCGGGGCCAGCGCGCCTGCGTCGAGCCGCTGGTCCACGGCCTCCCAGGGGTCGCTGTCGAGCGGCGCGGGGGCGCCGGCCACGTCCCGCCCGGCCTTCCTCAGGTGCGCGGCCAGGACGTTGCGGGCGACGCCGAACAACCAGCCCCTGGCGGACCCGCGCGCAGCGTCGAAAGTGCGCCTGGTGGCGAACGCCTGCAGCCACGCCTCGGCCAGCAGGTCGTCGGCCGCACCGGGCCTGCGCCGGACGAAGTACCCGTGCAGGGCCGGCGAGTGCCGTCGTACCAGCGCGGCGAACGCCGCCGAGTCAGCCGCCGACCGGGTGAGCTGGGCATCACTGTCCCCGTCGGCGTCGCCGGTCATCCTGTGATCCGGTTCCACGAAGTCTCCGTCTCCGACCGCCCGACGGCGGTCCCACCCAGTACTTGTCGAAAACCACGGAGGGCGTTCTCGGGTCGCACGGCCCTTCCCGGACCGATCGGCACGCCGGCCACCGGTCCACGGGGGGCGAACGCAGCCGCCGGGGGATGGTTACCATCGAGGGAATCCACTTCCCGATGGGAAGCATGCTGCTGAGGAGCGCCTTCGTGACCACCGACTGCCAGACCGGGCAGCACGCCCACCACGACGTCTACGCGGCCCAGTGCCCCTGCCGCGCCATGCTGGACCTGCTGGCCAACAAGTGGTCGGCCCTGGCCATCGGAGCCCTGGAAGGCGGCCCGCAGCGCTTCGGCGCCCTGCAGCGACTCCTCCAGGGCGTCAGCCCCAAGGTGCTGACCCAGACGCTGCGACGCCTGGAGGACGTGGGACTCGTCGACCGCACCGTCTACCCCGTGGTGCCCCTGCATGTGGAGTACGCCCTGACCGCCCTGGGCCACAGCGCAGCCGTGCCGCTGCACCTGCTGCGGAGCTGGGTCGAGGAGAACATCGACAACGTCACCGGCGTGCCGGCCCACCAGGAGGCGGAGCCGGCGGTTGCGAGATAGCCGCCGACCCGCTCAACCATGGTGGGTACGTCGGCCCCGTCGGGCTCCCCTCGTGCGGGTCGGCACGATCCCCCGTCAGGCGCTGGTGACCGCTGCGCAGGTGAGCGCGAAGTTGCGGGTCATCCGGGCCTGGTGGCTGCGGATGTCACGCTCCCGGACGGCCCGGTGGCCGCGCCACAGCGCTGCGCGGAATGCGAGGTCACGGCAGCGTGAGGATGCGGGGGCCGTCCTGGGTGATGGCGACGGTGTGTTCGATGTGGGCGGCGCGGCTGCCGTCGATCGTGCGGAGGGTCCAGCCGTCGGGGTCGGTGCGGTAGTCGTTGCGTCCTCCGGCCATCAGCATGGGTTCGATGGCGAGGGTGAGGCCGTGGCGCAGGGGGAAGCCGCGGCCGGGTCGTCCGTGGTTGGAGACGTGGGGGTCTTCGTGCATCTGGCGGCCGATGCCATGGCCGCCGAAGTCGGCCGGCATGCCGCAGTCAGCGCTGCGGGCGACGGTGCCGATGGCGTGGGAGATGTCTCCGATGCGGTGGCCCACCGTCGCGGCGGCGATACCGGCGTCCAGCGCCTGCTGGGTGGCGGCGATGAGTTCCAGGTCGGCGGGACGGGCGGTGCCGACGGTGAAGCTGATCGCGGCGTCGCCGGTCCAGCCGTCGAGCTCGGCTCCGCAGTCGATGCTGACCAGGTCGCCGTCGCGAAGGCGGTAGTCGTCGGGGATGCCGTGCACCAGCGCGTCGTTGACGGAGGCGCAGATCACCGCCGGGAAGGGCGTGGGGGCGAAGGAGGGCTGGTAGCCCAGGAACGGGGAGCGCGCCCCGGCCCTGTTCAGGACGGTGCGCGCGGCTTCGTCGAGCTCGCGCAGGCGAACCCCCACGGCTGCCGCCTCCCGTGCGGCCGCGAGGGCGTGGGCCACGACGCGTCCGGCTTCACGCATCGCCTCCAGCGCCGTGTCGGTCTTGATCTCCACCATGTGTCGCCACTCCCCGCCATGCGGTGCTACCCAATACTTATACCGGTATTAGTATCACAGGCATGGTGAGAGTTCCTTTGAGTCCGCAGGAGCGGCAACGCGGAGAGCGCTTCGGGGCCCTGCTCCGCCGGGCCCGCGGCGACCGCAGCATGGTGGACGTGGCAGCGGCGGCCGGGGTATCCGCAGAGACGCTCCGCAAGATCGAAACCGGCCGGGCCCCGACCCCGGCCTTCTTCACCGTGGCCGCCCTCGCCCACGCACTGGACCTCTCGCTGGATGAGCTCGCCGCAGCCTGCGTGGAGGATGCCGACGGCGGTCACTCCCTGTCGGCGTGAACGCAGGGGGCCCGATGCGACACCCACGGTGTCATATTCTTGGATCTATGGCACCTTGGGTGTCATCATGAGGTTATGGCCCAGACCGACACCAGCACCGAGCGCCCCCTCTCCCCCGACGAACTCCCGGAACAGCTGATGGGGGTGTTCGCCCTCGTCGGACCGCTGTACCGGCGCGTCCAGCGCAAGATCGAGCAGGACGCCACGCAGGGAATCTCCGTCGGCATGCGCGCCGTCCTGGATCTGCTGCGCGAGCACGGACCGATGACCGTGCCGCAGATGGGCCGCGCCCAGTCGTTGAGCCGTCAGTTCGTGCAGCGCATGGTCAACGACGCCGCCGCGCGCATGTTCGTGGAGAGCATCCCGAACCCCGCGCACCAGCGCTCCTCGCTGATCCGCCTGACCGACGACGGCCGCGCGGCGGTCGCCGCCGTCACCGCCCGCGAGCACGCGCTGCTGCGCCAGGCGGGTGGCGACCTCACCGGTGCGGAGGTCGCCACCTGCGTCCGCGTGCTGAGCCGGATGCTGGAGCTCTTCGACGACGTGGACGTCTCGACCGCGGAGCCGCCCTGCTAGCCCCTCCCGCCGTGAGCCGGGTCCACCTCGGCGTTCACGATCTGCAGGAAATCCTCGATGACCCGAAGGAACGCGTCCGGCTGCTCCAGGTTGGGGTAGTGGCCGGCGTCGTCGATGGTCGTCACCCGGCCGTTGGCGACGGTGCGGGCGAAGTGTGCGGCGATGCCTGCGAGTTCGGGCGTGTCCAGGGCGCCGTTGACGGCCAGGAAGGGGACGGTGATCTCCGCCGCGCGGTTCGCGGTGTCCGGCACGGGGATGTGGTGGTTCGGCTCGTCGGCGGTGTGCTTGACCAGGGTTCGCCAGGCCATCTCCCGAATGCGCCGCAGGACGTCCGGATCCAGGTCGTCGGGCTTGCGGTGCGGGCCGACCGCCCAGAGCACGAACGCGTCCATCCAGCCCTCCATGTCGCCCGCGGCCAGCGCGGCGGCCTGAGCGGCCTGGACGTCCCGGGCCCAGCCCTCGCCGAACTGGAATGTCGGCACGCTGCCTCCGCTGATCACCACCGCGTGCACCAGGTCGGGGTGCTCAAGTGCGGTGTCCACCGCGGTGATCGCCCCCATGGAGACGCCGACGAGGACCGCCGGGCCGATGTCGAGGTGGCGCAGCAGTGCGGCGAGGTCGTCGGTCGAGCGGAACGGCCTGCTCGCATTGGCGGACCCGCCGTGTCCGCGGGCGTCGGGGGCGATCACCCGGTAGTGCCGGGCGAGGGCCGGCACCTGGTCGTCCCACATGGTGTGGTCGGCGAAGAAGGCGTGCAGCAGCACCACCGGCCGGCCGGTGCCGGTGTCGCGGTAGGCGAGGAAGCCGTCCTCGGTCTCGAAACTGACGGTGTCGAAGGCGTCATTCATGACACCTAAGATGTCATCCATCCTCCTAGTTTGGCAACCAAGGTGTCATTCTTGCGCTCCTCGGCCGGGCGGGTGACGGCCGCCCTCCGACTCGCGGGTTCCTGCTAGTCTAGGGAAGACAACGTTGTCAACTCATGGCGGGCGCCAGCTCGCCACCACGCCCCGCCCCGGTCGCCGACCGGGTGGCAGCAGGTACGACAGCAGCCCTGGATGAAGCGAGCCCGGCGATGACGAGCAGCAGCGCGAACAACCATGTCCCCAGCCCCGCGCACGACCTCGGCGCCGTACCGTCCGGCGCCGAGCCGTCCGGTGGCTGCCCCCGTCGGGATCTGATCGCCGCACTGGACATCGGCGGCACGAAGATCGCGGGAGCGCTGGTCGACTCCGGCGGCAGGCTGCTGGAGCAGGTGCGTCGCGCCACACCGGCGGCCCAGGGCGCGGAGGTCGTGATGGGAGCCGTGGCCGGGGTACTGGGCGAGCTGGAGCGTTCGCCGCTGTGGCCTCGGGTCCGCGCGGTGGGCATCGGCAGCGCCGGACCGGTCGACCGCCGCCGGGGCGAGGTCAGTCCGGTCAACATCCCGGCCTGGCGCGGGTTCCCCCTCACCCGAAGGGTGGAAGCCCTGGTGGGTCCGCTGCCCGTGGCGCTGGCGGGGGACGGGGTCGCCATCGCGGCCGCCGAGCACTGGCTCGGGGTGGCCCGGGAGGCCGAGGCGGCCCTGTGCATGGTCGTCTCCACCGGAGTCGGCGGCGGCCTGATCCTGGACCGGAAGCTGTATCTCGGGTCCACCGGCAACGCCGGGCACATCGGGCACATCACCGTGGACCTGAACGGCGAGCGGTGCCCGTGCGGCTCGCGGGGGTGCCTGGAGCTGTACGCCAGCGGACCCTCCATCACCAGATGGGCGGTGGACAGCGGCTGGCGGCCCGACGCGGGGACCGCGTCCGCCCAGGCGGTCGCCGAGGCGGCACGAGCCGGTGACCCGATCGCCGTGGCGGCGTTCGAACGAGCCGCCCGCGCGCTGGCCGCGGGCATCTCCGCGACGGCGGCCCTGACGGAGGTTCAGATGGCGGTGATCGGCGGCGGGGTCGCCCAGGCGGGCGCCGTGCTCTTCGACCCGCTGAGGGAGCAGCTCGACGCCTTCGCAACGCTCGGCTTCGTCCGCGGCCTGACGGTCCATGAGGCCGCGCTGGGCACCCACGCGGGGCTGGTGGGCGCGGCGGCACTCGCCACCGAGGAGCTCGGCCTCGTCGCGGTGACCTGATCCCGCACCGCCCACCGCCCAGCATCCGACGCCCCGGCGCCGGCGCCCACCGCCTGGCCCCCGGCGCCCCGATCGGGTCCGGTCGACGCCTTCAGGCCGGTTGCTCGCCGGAGCCGCGCGGGAGCAGCCGGGTGGGCATGGTGATCCGCTGGGACTGGCCGCGGTCGCCCTCGATCCGTCGGAAGAGCAGCTCGGCGGCGGTGCGGCCCATCTGCGCCGGGTCCTGGGCCACCACGGTCACCGGAACGCTCAGCAGGTCGGCGAGTTCGAAGTCGTCGAAGCCGACCAGAGCCGGATGGCGGTCCAGGGCCGCCAGTTCGCGCAGGACGGCCACGGTGGTGCGGTTGTTGCCGCACATCAGGGCGGTGACCGGCCAGCGGCCGACGAGCATCCGCTCCAGGGCCAGCCGGATGTGCACCAGGTCCGGCGGCCCCATGGACACCCAGGTGTCCTGCACCGGGCACCGGGCGTCCGCCATGGCGCCGCGATAGCCGTGCAGTCGTTCGGCGGCCGTGAAGATGTTCTCCGAGTCGCCGAGGTAGCCGATCCGGCGGTGCCCCTGGCGCAGCAGGTGCTCCACTCCGGTCCGGCTGCCGCCCGCGTTGTCGCAGAGCACGGTGTCGACGTCCAGGCCCGCCACCGGCCGGTCGACGGTGACCACGCTGGTGCCGGCCGCCACCTCCGGGGCGAGGTAGCCGTGGTCCGCCGCGGTGGGCACGACGATCAGGCCGTCCACCCGGCGGGCGCACAGGGCCAGCGCGAGTTCGCGCTCACGGGAGGCGTCCTCGGCCGACGAGCCGGTGAACAGCAACGAGCCATGTGCCCTGGCGACCTCCTCCACCGCCCGGCTGAGCTGGGAGTAGAAGGGGTCCGAGACATCCTCCAGGATGAGCCCGATGCTGCTGGTACGGCGGCCCTCCCGCAGCAGCCGGGCACCGTCGTTGCGGCGGAACCCCAGCTGGTCGATCGCCTTGCGTACGCGCTCCGCGGTGGCCTCCTTGACGCCGGGCTCGCCGTTGACGACCCGGGCGACCGTCTTGAAGCCGACCCCGGCGACGGCCGCCACGTCCTTGATCGTCGGGCGTGCCGTGGCCGCGGGCCGCTTTGCCTCATCCGGCATCGGATGCCGCCTTTCCGGATGCCGGTGACGTCGGCACGGTCTCGTGAAGGTATGGGGGGACGCGCAGCAGGACTGCGGACAACGTGGCCGGATTGTAACTCGTTCCGCAGGTCACGGAGCCGGCGGCGACGTCCCGCAGCCGGATCGCAGCGGATTCCCGACGGGACGGCGCGGTGCGTGAGTGGATACCGCTATCATTAATGACAACGTTGTCTATCTGGTGGGAACTTCGATGCATAGTGAGGCTCCGATGAGTGATCCAGCACTGGCCCGCCGCACCGACCGCCCCTGGGGCCACTACGTGGTCCTCAAGGAGGACGACCGTCTCAAGCTCAAGGAGATCGTCGTGCACCCCGGTGCCCGGCTCTCCTACCAGCGCCACGAGCGGCGCAGTGAGCACTGGGTGGTGGTCCGCGGCCAGGGCACGGTGACCCTGGACGGCCTGGCCACCGGGGTCTTGGCCGGTTCCACCGTGTCGATCGCCGCCGGAGCGGTCCATCGGGTGCAGAACACCGGAGCCGAGGACCTGGTCTTCGTCGAGGTCCAACTCGGCGACTACTTCGGCGAGGACGACATCGAGCGCATCGAGGACGACTACGGGCGCTGACACCAATACCCCCACCGCCGGACCTGCCCGGCACGCCGTAGGGGATCGGCGTGCCGGGCAGGAGTGCGATGGCGGCGACGGGAGGTCAGCCGGTGACGGTCACCCCGTCGGGCACGTTGCCGACGGTGACGGCCGCACCGACCGCGCCGGTGGCGACGGTGATCGGGCGGACGTCGTTCACATTGCTGTCGACCACCCAGGCGGTGCCGCCGTCCGGGCTGAAGCCCACCGCGTACGCGCCGGACCCGGTGGGGATCAGCGGGCCCGCCGTACCGGTGGCGACGGTGATCGGGGTGATGCCGCCCGCGCCGCTGTCGGCGACGTACACCACCTTCCCGTCCGGGGAGACCTTCGCGTACTGCGGTCCGGCTCCGGTGGTGACGGTCGCCGTCACCTGGTAGCCGGCGGTGTCGATCACCGACACCGTTCCCGCCCCGTTGTTGGTGACGTAGGCGCGGCTGCCGTCCGCGTTGAAGGTGACGCCGAACGGGGCGGCGCCCACCGCGATGGTGTGGGTCACCGTACGGGTGGCCAGGTCGACCGTGCTCACGGTGCCGTCGCCCTGGTTCACCACCCACAGCTCGGCCCCACCGGGACGGACGCCCAGCCGCTCGGGCTGACTGCCGACCTTGACCGGGGCACCCGCGGTGAGGGTGGCGGTGTCGATGGGCTGGACGGTGCCGTCCCCGAAGTTGCTCACCCACACCGTCTTGGCGTCCGGGGTGGCGGCGACGTCGGCCGCGGTGTTGCCCACCTTCACGGTGGCGCTCACCGCGTTGGTCGTGGTGTCGACGACGGTGACGTCATTGCTGTTGTTGTTGGCGACGAACAGGTGTCCGGCGGCGGTGGTCATGCCGTCGGGGCCGCTGCCGACCGGGATCGGCGGACCGGCGTTGTGGGTCCTGGTGTCCACCGGGGTGACCGTGTTGTCGCTGTAGTTGGAGACGTACGCGGTCGGGATGTTCTGGCCCGGCTGCGCCACCGTGACCAGCAGCGCGGTGCCCTGGATGACGGCACCGTTCGCGGCCCGGGAGCTCACCGCGACCTGGAAGTAGCCGGTGGTCGCGGTCGCCGATGCGGCGATGGCCAGCGGTGTGGTGGCGCTCCGACCGGCCGGGACGGTGACGGTGGCACCGGCCGGAGTCACTGTCAGCCCGGCGGGGGCGGTGGCCTTCCAGGTGACCGTGGCCGGGGTGGTGCCCGCGGTGTTGTCGACCGTGACGTTCACCGTGGTGCCGCTGCCCGGCGCGGTGCGGACCTGTCCCGGAGCGGCGGACACCGCCGCGCGGGTGGTCGGCGGGAAGCGCACCGGACCGGCACCGAAGGACGGCGGGGCGTCGCTCGCCGCGGTGCCCCAGTGGGTGTCGGGGGTGGTGCCGAGGGTGAAGTCGAGCCGGCTGGTCCGTTTGGCGTCGATGTAGGTGTGGGTGGAGGCGTGGCCGTCGACCGCCAGGCTCCGCACATAGGTGTCGCCCGCGTTCCGGGCGTTGATGGTCAGGCTGCGGCCCTGCCCCTCGTGGATGACCGCCTGGGGGAACAGCGGGCTGCCGACGACGAGCATGGGGACACCGGGGGTCTGCGGGTACACGCCCAGCGCCGCCCACACGTACCAGGAGCTCATGGCACCGAGGTCGTCGTTCCCGGGCTCGCCGCCGGGGCCCAGCGGGTAGAGCTGGTCCATGATGGCGCGCACGGTGGACTGGGTCTTCCAGGGCTGGGCGGCGCTGTCGTAGGCCCAGGGGGTGTCGAAGGCCGGCTCGTTGCCCTGCCAGTGGTAGGGCAGGTCCGGGCCGGCGTTCAGCTGGGTGAAGTAGTCGTCGAGGCGCGCGGCCGCGGCCTGGTCGCCGCCCATGCCCCGCATCAGCGCCGACAGGTTCTGCGGCACCATCCAGGTGTACTGCGCGGCGTTGCCCTCCTGGAAACCGCTCTGCCCGAAGCCTCCGGTGGTCTGCACCGGCGGCCCGGTGGGGAAGGCGCCGTCCGTGTCACGGGGGCGGACGTAGCCGGTGGCGGTGTCGAACAGGTTGGCCCAGTTCTGCGAGCGTCCCAGGAAGCGGGTCGCGGTGGAACCCTGGCCCAGGGACGCGGCCAGCTGGGAGACGGCGAAGTCGTCGAGTGCGTACTCCAGGGTCTCCGAGGCGCCGTTGGGCACCGGGCTGATCGAGTCGGAGCCGATGTTGGGGACATATCCGCGGCTGAGGTAGGCGGCGAGGTTGGGGCGCTCCACGTACCAGCCCTGGCCCGGCGCGCCGCCGGTCGACTCGGCGCCGTGCACCATGGTCCGCAGCGCGTGCGCGGCATCGAAGCCGGTGGCGCCGAAGGCGTAGACGTCGGCCAGGATCGGATCGGCGGCGTCGCCGTTCATCACGCCGCTCTCGCCGTTGGCCACCGGCCACTTGGGCAGCCAGCCGCCCATCTGGTCGGCGTCGTCGAGCAACGAGGTGGCCATGTCACCGGTGCGCCGGGGTTCGACCATGGCCAGCAGCGGGATGTCGGAGCGGTAGATGTCCCAACCGGAGAAGTTGGCGTACTGCACATGGCCGCGCGCGATGCGGTGCACCGCGCCGTCGAAGCCGGGGTAGCGGCCGTCGGCGTCGCTGAAGGTGCTGGGGTCCAGCAGCGCGTGGTAGAGCGCGGTGTAGAAGGTCGCCTGCTGCGACGCGCTGCCGCCGTGGATCTCCACGTTGCGCAGTTCGCTGTTCCAGGCGGCTTTGGCTTCGGCGGCCACGGTGCCGACGTTCCAGGTGTGCGCCTCGGCGTCGAGGTTGGCCCGCGCGCCCTGCACGCTGACGTAGGAGACCGCGACCTGCATGCCGACGACGGGGTTGCTGCGGGTGTCGAAGGTCAGCCAGCCGCCGGCCACCACCCCGCCGCCCTGCGTGGCCGAAGCCGAGGACGACTTCCCGTTGACGGTCGACTGCCGCTTGGTGGGCTGCTGTCGGCCGGTGACGCTGATCCCGGTGCTTCCGGCGGAGACCCTGCTGGTGGCGGCGGTCTGACCGCCCCAGGTTCCGGACGCGGTGAACGGGCGGTCGAAGCGCGCGTCGAAGTGCACCGTGTAGGTGTCGGGCTGGCCGCAGAAGTGGCCGCTGGTCACCGTGCCGGTGATCTCGCGGTCGCCCACGGTCTGGAAGGCGGCCGCGGAGCTGCCGTTGGCGCTGTCGGCGACCTTGACCAGCATCCTGGCCTGGTCCGTGCGCGGGTAGGTGAAACTGCCGACCCCGGCGCGGGCGGTGACGGCCAGTTGGGTGCGCACTCCCCCGGCGGTGACCGCGTACGAGCCGGGGTGGGCGGTCTCGGCGGCGTGGTCGAAGGACGCGGTGACGGACGCCGGGTCCGCCGGCAACGCCCCGGTGACGGGCAGGAACGGGAAGTCACCCGCCACCGAGCAGCCCGGGCCCGACAGGTGGGTCAGGCTGAAGCCCGTGGTGCTGGTGTCGGCGTAGTTGTAACCGCCACCGGGCGGGCGTGACGGTGTGTCAGGACTCCACTGGAGCATGCCGAACGGCGCGTCGGCGCCGGGGAAGGTGTCGACCTGGCCGACGACCTGGCCACCGCTTCCAGTGCCCGCGAAGGTGTCGACCAGGGCGGCGGGGTCGGCCGCCGCAGCCGGCAGGGCCGGCATGCTCTGGGCGGGCGCGGTATGGGCGGGCGCGGTCTGGGCCTGCGCGGTCGGGGACAGGGCGAGCGCCGCGAAGACCGCTGCGGCGAGCAGCAGCACGCGTGGGCGCCGTCGGGCGGCGCTGGTGGGGCGGGACACGTGACCACCTCTGAGGGGCGGGACGGCAGCAGCCGTCCACGGTGTGGGGTGTGACGGTGTGGGGTGTGACGGTGTGGGGTGAGGCTGTCGGGTGCGTCGGTGTGGGAGGGGTCGGCGCAGGGACCGGTTGGGCCCGGTCGGGCCCGCCGCGGCCGGATGGTCCGGTCGCCGGTGGCGGGCCCCCGGCATCAGGAACCGCAGTGGGTCAGGAACGGCAGTGGGTCAGGAGCCGCAGTCGGTCTTGTAGAGGAAGCGGGCCACCGAGGGGCTGGCCGCGTTGTCCCGGGTGATGCTGGCCAGGTCGGTCTGGATGGTGGCGGTGACCGGCTTGCCGGTGAGCGAGGCCACCAGTTGGTCGACGGCCTGCTGTCCGATGCCGTAGGGGTCCTGGGAGATCAGCGCGTCCACCGCGCCGCTCTGCAGCGCGGCGACCTGCTGGGGTCCGGCGTCGAACGAGACGACCTTGATCTTCCCCTGCTTGCCGGCGTTCTTCAGACCGGTCCCGACGCCTTCACCGGTCTGCGAGTTGGCGGTGAAGATGCCGACCAGCGCGGGGTGGGCGGAGAGTTCGTCGCTGACCGCAGAGGCGGCTCCCTGCGCGGTGTCGCCGACCTGGCGCACATCGTCGATCCTGATGCCCGGGAACTTCGCGGCGAGTTCCTGCTTGAAGCCCTGGATGCGCGCGTTGGTCGTCGTGGTGGTCAGGTCCGGGGTGAGCACCACCACCTCGCCGGTGCTGTTCACCAGCGCGGCCATGGTGTCGGCGGCCTTCTCGCCGCCCTGCAAGTTGTTGGAGGAGATGTGGGTGACCCCGATCGAGGCGTCGGTGAGGCTGGTGTCCACGATCGCGACCTTGGTGCCGTTGCCCTGCATGGTGCGGATCGGCCCCTCCAGCGAGTTCGGGTCCACCGGCGAGATCAGCACCCCGCTGGGGTGGTACGCGGTGACGCTGCTCACCGAGGAGACCTGCTCGGGCACGCTCCAGTCCGCCGAACCGGTCGCCGTGAACTTCACGCCGAGCTTCTGCGACTCGGCCTGCGCGCCGCACTTCATGGTGATGTAGAAGGGGTCGCCGGTCTTTCCGGCCACGAAGGTGATGCTCTTTCCCGCCGCCGTACCGCCGCCGGAACCGGAACCGGAACCGCCCGAGCCGCCCGAACTGCTGCAGCCGGTGGCCGCCGCGAGTATCAGCAGTGTGGTCGCGCCGGTGACAAGAACCTTGGTGTGCAAGTGACTTCCTCCTCGGTTGGGTCCGCCGTCCGGCCGCCGTCCGTGACACCGGCCTGACGCGGGGTCATCTGTTGTTTCGTCTGCGCCGTCGGAGCTGGTCGAAGTAGACGGCCAGGATGAGCACCGCGCCCACCGCCACCGTCTGCCAGAAGGACTGGACCTGGAGAATGGTGAATCCGCTCTGCAGCACCGCCGGGATGAAGACACCGATGACGGTGCCGATCACTGTGCCGACACCGCCGAACAGGCTGGTGCCGCCCAGCACGACCGCCGCGATGGCGTTGAGGTTGTCCTGGGCGCCGCTGGTCAGCGTGGTGCTGCTGTAGTGGGCCAGGTTGAGCACACCGGCCAGTCCGGCCAGCAGACCGGACAGCGCGTACACCTTGATCAGGTGCCGGTCCACCCGGATGCCGACCCGCGAGGCGGCCTCCTCGTTGGAGCCCACCGCCCGGGTGTACCTGCCGAAGCGGGTGGTGTTCAGCGCCAGGGCGGCCACCGCGACCACGACCACCGCGACCACGATCAGCCAGGGCACTCCCAGCACGCTGCCGCTGCCGATCGAGTCGGCCAGCGAGTTGGGAATGTTCCCGACGTCCACCCCGTGGGTGAGCACCTGGCCGAAGCCGAGCGCCATCCCGAGCGTGCCCAGGGTCACGATCAGCGGCGGCACCTTGGCCTTGGCCACCCAGATCCCGTTGAACACCCCCCAGGCCAGGCCGGCGAGCATGCCCGCCAGGGCGCCGACCACGACCACCCACCATCCGGCGCCGGGGCTGGAGTCCAGGGCGTTCATCGTCTTCACCGCGACCACCCCGGAGAAGATCAGCACCGACCCGACCGACAGGTCGATCCCGGAGGTGACGATGACGAAGGTCTGCCCGACCGCCAGCACCACCAGGATCGAGGACTCGATCGCGATGCTCCTGAACTCGAAGCTGGTGGCGAACGCGTCCGGGCTCAGCACCGAGAACACCGCGACCAGCACCAGCAGCACCAGGAAGGTCCAGAGCGTGTTCTGACCGCGCGCCAGCTGCCGCAGCCGCGCGGCGGCCGGTACGAGCTGCTGCGGCCGGCGGGCCTCGGCCGTGGGCGCCTGCGCCGGGACGGCCACCGTCTCCTCGCGTGCGTCGCTCATGCTGCCTCCTCCTCGTGCTCCAGCGCTCCGGTCATCGCGCCGACGAGTTCCTCCAGGGAAGTCTCCGAAGCCTTGAACCGAGCGACCCGCCGACCGAGCCGCAGCACCTCGACCCGGTCCGCGACCGAGAGCACCTCGGGCATGTTGTGGCTGATCAGAACCGTGGAGATGCCCCGGTCACGGACCCGCCGGATCAGGTCGAGGACCCGCTCGCGCTGCACCACGCCCAGTGCGGCGGTCGGCTCGTCCATGAACACCACCCGCGAGGCCCAGGCCACGGACCGGGCGATGGCCACGCTCTGCCGCTGGCCACCGGACAGGGTCGCCACCGGGGCGTCGATGTCCTTGAGCTGGACCCCGAGTTCGGCGAACGCGGCCACCGACCGCTCCCTCATCCCACGCTTGTCCAGCACGCCGAAGGCGCCGAGGAGGCCCTTGCGTACCTGCTCCCGGCCCAGGAACAGGTTGGCCGCCGCGTCCAGGTCCGCGGCCAGCGCCAGGTCCTGATAGACCGTCTCAAGGCCGAGGAGCTGGGCGTCCCTGGGACTGTTGAAGGAGACCCGCTTGCCGTCCAGCAGGATCTCCCCGCTGTCCGGAACGGCCGCGCCCACCAGGTTCTTGACCAGGGTCGACTTGCCGGCGCCGTTGTCGCCGATCAGTGCCACCACCTCACCCGGGTACACGGTGAAATTTGCCCCCCGCAGCGCCTCCACCTGCCCGTAGGTCTTTCTCAACCCGCGTGCGTCGAGCAGCGGTTCTGCCACTTCTGAAGAAGACAACGTTGCCATGGGTGGCATGAACTCACGGCCCGTCCACCACTGTCAAGGCTTCGGTCAGAACCATCTGCGGCCGATCCACCACCCGTACACGGACCGCCCTTTCGGGCCGGGACCCGGCCGACGAGGGGCATCGCAGCGCGTGCCCCGCGACCGCACGGGACTCGCCGACAGGCGGGTAGCGCACGCGCCCGCTTTCTGGCAACGTTGTCGCTGACGCGTTGTACGTGAGCCGGGCCGTGCCGTGCCATGGCGGAGAAAGAAAGAGAGCGCGGCCGGGGGAAGGATCCCTCGGCCGCGCGGTGTGCGGGTGTGGTGCCTGCTCGGGTCAGCGCCAGCTGTCGTTGAGGGTGACGGACCCTGAGGCGGGGGTCGTGGAGGAGCGGTTGGGGTCGCTCTCCCAGGTGATGGTGCCGTCGGGGTTCTTCTTGATGTACTTGTAGGCGAAGCTGGTGTTGCCCGGCAGGGTGAGCGTCGCGGACCAGGTCGGGTACCCGGCCGAGGAGAGCGGCACCGCCTGCGCGGTGTTCCAGCTGCCCAGCGCCGGGATGGATCCGACCACGTACACGTTCTGGCCGTAGTAGGTGGTGGCGTACTCGTCGAAGGTGGTCGAGACCTGGCCGGTCTGGCTGCAGGTGCTGCCGGCGCAGGGGCTGTTGACGTCGATGGCGACCGCGTCCGTGGGGGCGACGGCGACACTGGCGTTGCCGTTCGCGTCGACGGTGACCACCGGCCCGGTGCAGCCGCCGCCGGAGGCGGCCCGGCCGTGGATGACGTCGCAGTAGGCGCCGGCGGGCAGACCGGTGCTGAAGGTGCGGTTGAGGGTGGCGGACTCGTTGTTGAGGGCGATCCAGCCCTTGCCGCCCTGGCTGAAGGAGATGGCGTTGCTGCCGTCGTCCCACCAGTTCGCCATGGTCTGGCCCTTGGTGGCGTTGTGGAAGCCGACCATGCCGGTGATGCCCTGGTTGCGGTCCAGGCACTCCCAGCCGCTGCCGCAACTGGTGTTGGTGACGTAGCCGTTGGCGTCGGCGGGCGGGGAGTCGTCGCTGTTGGTCCAGTCGAAGCTGGAGTAGACCTGGGGCGTGCCGTATCCCCAGGCCAGTTCGAACTCGGTGGCCAGGGTGTTGGTCGCGCCGTTCTTGTAGTTGAGGGTGGAGCCGTTGCGCTCGGTGTCGTGGTTGGCCACGAAGACGACCGCCTTGCTGCTGGGCTCCATGCCCCAGGACTGGCCGAAGGTCTTGAGGTTGGCGATGCTGCCGGTGAACTGGCTCTTGATGCTGGTGCCGTAGGTGAAGTCCAGCAGGTCGCCGGTCGACTCGAAGGCGCTCGGGGCCAGTTGGCCGGTGCCGCCGGGCATGACCTCCTGGTAGATGTAGGCCGGCTTGGTCAGCTTGGCCTCGATCGCGGCCAGGTCGGTCTCGCCGATGTGCTTGGCGGCGTCGATGCGGAAGCCGTCGGCGCCGTCGTTGAGCAGGTGGTTGAGGTACCCGGCGATCTGGGTGCGCACGTAGTCGGACTCGGTCCGCAGGTCGGAGAGGTCGGACAGCTCGCACTCGGTGACTTCGGTGTAGTCGTTCCAGTTGTGGATCTGGTCGTCCGACTCCGGGCAGTCGTTGGGGTAGTTGTGGAAGTCGGCGGTGGAGTACAGGCCCGGGTAGTCGAACTTGCTGAAGCCGGTCACCCCGCCGTAGGAGACGCTGCCCTGGCCGGTCATGTGGTTGATGACCGTGTCCGCGTAGACCTTGACGCCGGCCGCGTGACAGGCGTTGACCATGGCGGTGAACTGGGACTCGTTGCCCATCCGGCTGTTGAGGCTGTAGTCGACCGGCTGGTAGACCTCCCACCAGGGGTGGCCGGCGATGCTGATGGAGTCCTCGGGCGGTGCCACCTGCACCGCGCCGTATCCGTCCGGGCCCAGGACGTTGGTGCACTCGGAGGCGACGGAGTTCCAGTTCCACTGGAACAGGTTGGCGATGACGTCGTTGCCGCCACCGGGCGGCGAGGCGGCCGCGGGGGTGCTGCCGCCGGCGAGGCTGAGCGGCAGGGTGGCCGCCACCAGTGCGGCCGAGGCGAGGCCGGCCCGTAGTGCGCGCGCTCTGCGCGGTCTGCGGGCTGCGGGCGCGTGGGGGAAGAGGTGCATCTGCGGCTCCGGGGCGGTTGCAGTGGGTGGGGGGTTCGTCCGCGGTGACGGCTGCCCGCGACACCGGGACCCGCCCCGGGGCCACTGCACCCGTGCGGGCATGACAGTGCCACCACTCGCACCCGCCGACAAGGCCCCTGGAAGCTCTTTCTGCGAATTTCAGCAAAGTTTTTCATCACAGGGTTGCGCCCGACCACACCCGCGGTGTCACCCAGCCGTTCGGCTCTTTTCCGGACGGGCGAAGGCGCCTAGCGTCCAGGTATGACCTCTCGTACCCGCAACAAGAACCTCAACCGGGCAGTCATACTGGTCGGCTGCGCGCTCGTCGGTGCCGCCGTGGCGAAGGAACTGCGGCAGCCTGCGGCGGAGCGCACCTGGCACGGCCGCATCATCGGCCTGCCCTACGACTTCCGGCCGCCGACGCTCCAGCGGCTGCGGGCCGAGTACTGGGACCCGCAGAGCGACGCGCTGTTCACCCCGCACGCCTTCGGAGTCGGCTACGGGGTGAACCTCGCCCGGATCGTGGGGCGGTTCTGCCCCCCGGACTGACCGGCCCGCCGGTCGGCGGCGCCGATCCTGGCCCTACACGTCGTCCCAGGCCATCGAGCTCATCCGCCAGCCGTCCGGCGTCCGGACGAACTGGGTGGTCTTGCGGCCGGATCCCTCGAACCACTCGCCCCTGAGGAACCCGGACTTGCCGTACTCGCTGAACCGGTGCGCGATCGACCCGAAGATCTCGGTCCGCTCGCCGGCCTCCCATTCCGAGAACTCGGTCAGGGTCCCGTCGGTGAGCATGCGCTCCCGGGGCGCGATGAACGCGTCGAGGTCGTAGACCACGGGCTCGTCCCCGGCGTTGCTGATGATCATTCCCTGCGGGACGAACACCTCGCGGATGACGTCGACCCGCGGACGGCCGCCGCCGGTGTTGGCGAACGCCCCGAGGAAGGCCGACATCAGCCGGTCGAGTTCGGCCTTCACGCCGGCATCCCCCGTGGGCGGCTGGGCCTGCGCAGGCCATTCGGCGGCGAGCACGGACCAGACCTGCTTGTCGCGCCGGATCCCGTCGGCGCCCGGAAGGGCCTGGCGCAGCGTGCCGTCGAGGCTCATGCCGAGCCGCCTGGCCACGTTGATACTGCGCGTGTTGTCCGGCAGGGTGCGCCACTCGGCTCGGGCCAGGCCGCGTACCCGGAAGGCCCAGTCGATCATCAGGCGCACCACCTGGGTGATCAGCCCCTGCCCCTCCGCGGCGGGCTCAAGCCAGCAGCCGATCTCGCACGAGCCGAGCGCGGCGTCGAAGCCGACGAACATGGTGCCGCCGACGAGCGTGCCGTCGAGCCAGATGCCGTAGAGGCGCTGCCGGTCGCCGGCCAGGCCGTCGGCGTAGCGCTGCAGCACGGCCCGCGCGCCACCGAGATCCGAGGCGACGAAGCTCGCGCCCACCCACGGGGCGATGTGGGTACGGGCGCGGTCCAGGTGGGCCAGGAACTCTTCGGCGTGACACGGCTCCAGCGCGCGCAGTTCGGCGTTGTCGCGCAGCAGGGTGGCGAGCATCGGACCCTCCACGTACGTAGCAGGTGTTTTGCATAACAGGTGTTGTGGGAACGTATCCTGTCCGCATGCCACGCCACAAGGGAGATCACGACGCGCGCCGCCGCGACGTGTCCGCGGCCGTGTGGCGGGTGCTGGCCGCGCACGGGTTCGGCGGCCTGACGCTGCGTGCGGTCGCCACCGAGATGGGTGCGACCACCGGTCTGCTCACCCACTACTTCCCCAGCAAGAAGGACCTGGTCGCGCACGCGTTGACCCTCCTGGACGAGCACCGTGCGGCGCAGCCGAGGCCCACCGGGGCCGAGGGGCTCGCCGCCCTGCGCGCGGCGCTGCTGGACATCCTGCCGTCCACGCCGCAGGCCGCCGCGGACAACCGGATCTGGGTCGGTTCCTGGGACGCCGCACTGGCCGATCCGGAGCTCGCGGCCGGGCACGCGGCCCGCTACGCGCGCTCGCGCGAACGGATCCGCGACCACGTACGGGAGGCGCAACGCCTCGGGGAACTGCCGCCGTCCGACCCGGACGATGTGGCGGCGTCGGCCCAGTCCTTCGTGCTCGGCCTCATCGTGCAGGCGTTGTTCTCGGCAGAGGAGTTCCCGCCCGAGCGGCAGGTCCGTCTCCTGGACGGCCACCTGGCCGCGCTCGCCACCGCAGCCGAGGGCCCGTGAGCGGGTGGAAACAGCGTCCGGCCTGGCCGGACGCCCACGTCAAGCACTACTCGCCGACGTCCGCGCTGCCTTCCCGGTAGATCTTCGCCGAGGCGATGCGCCCGTCCTCGATGACGTAGAAACCCGCGATGTGATCGGTCCGCTCGACACCCTCGTGCGTGAACACCTCGACCATCTCCGCGGCTGCCCGGCCCTCGCCGACGATCAGGCTCTGGACCGTGAGCGTCGGCAGCAGACCGTCCATCGCACCGGAGAACAGGGCGGCGAGTTCGGCCCGTCCACGGGCCGTCGACCTGCCGGTGATCCACACCGCGTCGTCGGCGAAGCCCGCCATCAGGGCTTCGAGATCGCGGGAGTTGAAGGCGTCGACGTGCGCTCGCACGAGGTTCTCGATCACCCGCCGAAGACTAGCCCCACTCGGCCGGTGCGAACACCGCGACGGGAACACCGACGAGGCGAGGCCGGAGGTCAGGCACCGCCTGGCAGTCCGTCAGCCCGGCGGTCCGTCCGGCCGGCAGCCTGTCAGCCCGGCGGCCGGGCACCTGGACGGCGTAAGTCCCCCGCTGTGGCGCCGCGGCTGCTCAGCGAGGCCACCGGCGCAGGTCAGGCCTCGTTCGGCGACGAGCACGGGGCCTCGCCGCGCCCCCGCGGTCCGGCGCCGCTGTCGCGTGCAGGCCGGATCGGCCGAATCCTGGGCCCTAGCAACAAGGCGTCGCGGACCGAGGGCAACCGGGAGCACGAGCATGCAGGCAAGCAAGGTGGTACGCGTCATCGCGGGCGTGGTCGGCGTCATCCTGATCGCGGGCGCGTTCGTGCTCTCGTTCGTCATCACACCGGACGTCGTGGCGCGGCTGCCCAGTGACACCAACGCCCATCGCACCTACACCGGCACCTTCGCGACGCTCCTCGACGCGCGGGCGGTGGCGGAGGGCAATCTGCTGGCGGCGTTCAAGCAGAACGTGCCCATGACCGTCGACCGCTCCGTCGTCGTGCAGAGCACCTCGGGCGACACGGCTCTGGTGAGCGACAGCAGGACGACCTCCGCGCAAGGTGTCCCGGTCGAGAAGACCACCTGGTCGTATGCCCTGGACCGCAAGACGCTGGAGCCGGCGAGCAGCCACCCGAAGAGCTGGTCGGTGGTCAATGCCAGCGGCCTGACGGTCAGTTGGCCCCTCGGCGCGAAGAAGACGACCTACACGGGATGGGTCCCGGAGACCGCGACCACGGCCCCGGTGACCTACTCGCGCACCGAGACGAGGTCGGGGCTCACCACGTACGTGTACCAGGCCGGTATCCCCGCCACCCGGATCACCGACAGCCAGGTACTCGCCGGACTGCCTCCGGCCATCCCCGAGCAGACGCTGGCACTGGCCGTCCAGGTCAGCTCGGCCCCGCCCGCGCAGAAGGCGCAACTGGCGGCGCTGCTGCCGAAGCTGGGCAATCCGGTGCCGCTCGCCTACACCCTGCAGGGCGCCGACACGTTCTGGGTGGAACCCGAAACGGGGGTCGTGATCGACGTGAAGCGGTCGCAGCAGCGGATGGCCGGGGTGGTCTCCCCGGTCGGCGGAACCTTCATCCCCCTGCTGCCGGTCGCCGACGTCAGCTACCAGCAGACCTCCGCCGCAGTGTCGTCCGCGGTACACGACGCCAACAACGGGCGCGACGCCATCTCGCTCTTCGGCACGATCCTGCCGATCGTGGCCGGCGTGGTCGGAGCGCTGCTGCTGGCCGGCGCGTTCCTCTTCGGTCGTCGCCGCGCCGGCCACGGCCGCCCGACACCGACACCCCAGACTCAACCAGGCGACCCGGCCTGATCGGATCGGCCCTGTGGCGCTCCGGGGCCTGGCAGGTCCCACGACCGGCGGCCTCAGTGGACCAGGCGCTCCGCCTCCGGGAAATCCACCGCTCCCACCGGCTGCGGTGTGCGCGGCCGGGATCCCGTGGTCGTGAGGTCCGCAGCGAATCCATGCCCGGCGGCGTCGACGAGGTCGGCGCCGGCCGGCAACGGTCCGCACAGCGGGTCCTCCGGCGCGACGCACTCGTCCTCGACGAAGCGGGGCGCCCACCGGCGGCCGTCCAGCAGCCGCAGCAGCGGAATGTGGCGGATCTCCAGCGCGAGCAGGGCCAGCGCCGTGCCGCTGGCCGCCAGGACGAGCAGCCCCTCCCCGGCCGCGGCCCCGATCGCGGCGGCCGCGAAGATGGTGGCGGCTGTGGTGATGCCGCGCACCACGTCCCCGTCCGCCCGGCTCTGGCGGAAGGTGAGGCCACCGCCGATGAACCCGATCCCGGTGATCACCCCGGTCAGCGCGTTGGGCGCGCCGTTCTGCGACAGCTCGGCACCCAGCGCCGCACCCACCCCGATGAGCGAGAACGTCCGGTCGCCCGCGGCCGCCCCGCGCAGCGCGCGCTCGAAGCCCACGGCGTAGGTGAGCAGAAAGGCGGCAAGCAGGTGCCCGGCCAGGGGGAGCTGATGAATCATGTCGACATTCAACCTCAGGTATACGGACGCCCGACCTCCGCATCCCCCCTTGACGCATCACCGCCATCGACGCGGGGGCACAGGAAGGGGCTACGGTCGTCAGGAGCGAGGAGCGTGGGCAGGCAGCCCTGAGCACCTCGGCGTCGTACGGAGTCAGGGGGGAGACGACGATGGCCACCTTCGAACCGCCGCTCCCGGCCCCGGAGCCCGATCCGCAGGTCGGGCCCGATCCGGACTGGACGGCCTACCGTCTGGCGATCTTCGGTGACCCCTACCTGGTCTGGCACGAAGGGCCTGACTTCACCGCGCTCCGGGCCACCACCGGACCCGACCGCGCGCTCGCGGCCCGCATGCTGCTGACGGGCCTGCGCGAGGGGGACGACCTGGCCGCGCAGGGCATCCGCGAGTTGCGCCTGCTGTCGGCCGTCCCCGCGCTTGAGCAGGCCGCGCGTACTGGCGATCCCCGGGTCCGGATCCGATCGGCCCAGGCCCTGCTCGCCCTGACCGGGCGGCAGGAGTGGTCGGCGACGGTGGCGACGGTGCTCGACGCCCGGGAGTTCTGGGGTGTGCGGATGGACGCCGCCATCGCGTTGCGTGAGTTCCTCCCCACCCCGCAGCTGACGGCCTGTCTGGCGCGGGCCGTCCAGGACGACGAGTACCTGGTCCGCTACCACGCCGCCTCGACCCTGCTGGCCCAGGCCGGACGCAAGCCGGACGCGTCGGCCTACAAGCGGTGGTTTCCCCGGGTCTCCGCGCCGGGCGGCCAGGCCCAGCCGACGGACCAGGACCGCGCCGGCTGGCGCGCGGTCGCCCGGGAACTCTCCGCCCTTCTCGGCTGACGAACCTCCCGTCGGCCGTGTCAGTAGCCTGGCCCCATGACGCAGCCGACGAGCACAGTGGTGCTGATGTGTGGACCTCCGGGAGCAGGCAAGACCACGTACGCCATGGCGCTGGTGCGGCGCGGCTACGTTCGGCTCTCGATCGACGAGGTGGTCTGGCAACGGATCGGTGGGCGGGATGCCGGTGTGGTGCTGGAGCCGGAGAGGTACGACGAGCTCAAGGACGAGGTGCGCCGCGAGCAGCGGCAGGAACTGGTCGCGTTGATGCGGGCCGGACGGGATGTGGTGGTGGACTACAGCTTCTGGAGCCGTGCCGCCCGCGACGAGTACAAGGCACTGGTCGAGAGCCACGGCTGCCGCTGGGAGCTGGTCCACCTCAAGGCGGACCGGGCAACGCTGGACCGTCGCCTCGCGGTCCGTAACCGTGAGGACGGTGCCAACGCCGTCACCGTGGACGAGGGCCTGCTCAACCGCTATCTGGCCGGCTTCGAGGAGCCGGACGGGGAGGGTGAGCAGGTCCTCGTGCAGACCTGGAGCTGAGGGCATGCTCCCGGAGGACGTGCGCGAGCGCTCCACCGGGAAGTACTGCGGGCCGGGAGCCGGGCTGACGGTCAGTCCGTGGCGGCGGCGCGGGGCCGCGCAGGGTGATCAGCGCGGCTCCGGCGGCGAAGGCCAGGCCCGCGCAGAGCGAACGGGCTGCGGGTCGCGACCGTGACCACCGCGGCCGCTGCCGTCTCGACCAGCAGCGGCAACTGCTGCGCGGTTCACCAGTGCCCGGGAGTCGGCTAGGCGTTGACCCACCGGTAGTGGGTGGTCAGCCGGCCTTCGTCGTCCAGGACATGGAAGGCGAGCGCGGGCGGCTGGTCGAGGTGGACGTGGTCCTCGGCGTGGGCGCGGTGCTCCCAGGGGAGCCGGAGCGTGGAGACCACTCCCGGTGCGACCAGCAACGGGCGTCCGGCGAAGGTGCATGTCGGCGGCCTGATCCGGTGCCCGGCCCGAGGGAACCGGTAGCGTCTACCGGGTGACCACACTCGACCCGAGCACCCTCGACGCGCTGACCCGCGCCCGCTACGTCAGCCTCACCACCTATCGCAAGGACGGCACACCGGTGGCCACCCCGGTCTGGCACGTGGTGGAGGACGGGCTGCTCTACGTGTGGACCGAGGCCGCTTCCTGGAAGGTCAAGCGGCTGCGCCGGGACCCCAGGGTCAGGGTCGTCGCCTGCGACGTGCGCGGCCGGGTCGCACCGGGCGCGGCGAGCGCCGAGGGGACCGGCCGTCTGCTCGACGCGGAGGGCGTCGAGAAGGTGCGCCGCCTGCTCGCCCGCAAGTACGTCCTGGCCCGGGTCGGCGACTGGTGGGCCTCGCTCACCGGCCGTCGACGCAGGCACCCCATCGTCGCAGTGGAGATCACCTTCTGACCCACCCCCACCTGCGACGGGTCCTCCTCCCCTGCTCCGGGATCAGGCGCTGGAAGGTGCCGTTGTCCGGCCCGGGATCTCCTCGTCCGTGACGGTGCGGCCGGTGCCGCCGGCAGCTCCCGTGCGGTGGGCGCGTTCGACGGCCTGTCCCCAGTAGGTACCGGCGACCATGAGCGCCGCACCGACGGCGGCGAGGGCGGTGAAGCGTTCGCCGCCCAGGCCGATGCCGACCGCGACGGCCCAGACCGGTTCGGTGCCCAGCAGCAGGCTGGCCCGGCTCGCGGAGCTGCGCTGCACCGCCCAGGTCTGGGCGAGGAACGCGAACACGCTGCAGAACAGCGCGAGATAGAACAGCTGTCCCCAGACCGGGGCGTCGATCCGGCCCAGTGCCGGCAGGCTGCTCGCGGCGGGTATCGCGAACAGGGCGGTACCGACCACCGTCTGAACGGCCGTGAGCTGCAGCGGCCGCGCCGCGCGGCGGCTGGTGAGCCGTCCCACCAGCGCCACGTGCACCGCGCGCACGACGGCCGCGGCGAGCATCAGCAGGTCCCCGATCCGCGGAGTGTGGAAGCCGCTGCCGGAGATGAGCAGTGCGACGGCCAGGAGGCACACGCCCCCGGCGGCGAAGAAGCGCGGCGGCAGCCGGCCGCCACCCGCCGTACGGTCCAACAGCGGGGTCAGCACGATGGTGAGGCTGATGATCAGGCCCGCGTTGGCCGCGCTGGTGTGTGCGACGCCGTAGGTCTCCACGACCAGGACGGTCGCCTGGGTGACCCCCAGAATCCCCCCGACGGCGACCTCCTCCCGGGTCCACCAGCCCTGCCCGCGGCGGGCGGCGACCAGCACCAGGACCAGGCAGGCGATCGCGGAGAGCGCGTACCGGGCGAACAGCACCACCAGGACCGGAAGCACACCGGTGGCCGTCTTCGCGGCCAGGTAGCTGGAGCCCCAGACGACGGCGACCAGGAGAAGTACTGCGTCAGTGCGGCGACTCTGGAACATGGCCCCACGCTGCACCATCCCCGACCCTGAAGCCAAGGACCAGCTTCTTCAACGACCTTGAAGTTTCGCTACACTGGGTGGGTGAACGAGCGGCAGTTGTGAACGAGCGGCAGTTGCGGATCCTGCGGGAGCTCGGTGAGCTGGGGAGCGTCACCGCCGTCGCCGAGGCGCTGCTGATGACCCCCTCCGCGATCTCCCAGCAGCTGCGGCTGCTCCAACGCTCCAGCCCGGTCCCGCTCACCGAACGGGACGGACGGCGGCTGGTGCTGACCGACGCCGGGGAGGCGCTCGCAGGCGCGGCGATCGAGGTGGAGACCGCCCTGGCCAGGGCGCGGCACACCATCGACGAGTTCGTCGACCAGCCCGACGCCGGAGTGTCGGTGGCGGCCTTCCACAGCGCGGCCGCAGCGTTCTTCCCGCTCCTGCTGCGCGGCCCGGACGGGCCCGGACGCCTGCGGCTCTCCCTCGCCGACGAGGATGTCGCCCAGGACCAGTTCCCCCGCCTGACCCGCGACTACGACCTCGTCCTGGCCCACCATCTGGGCCGGACGCCGCCGTGGCCGCCCACCGTCGCCGCCACCACGCTGCTGCACGAACCGCTTGACGTCGCGCTGCCGGCCGACCACCCGCTGGCCGCCAGACGCCGGCTCACCCCGCGCGAGGTCGCGGACCAGCCGTGGATCACCGTCCACGACGGCTTCCCGCTGATGGCCACCATCGATGCCATCGCGACCGCCGCGAACCGGCGGATCGACATCGCCCACCGCATCAACGAGTTCACGGTGGCCGCCGAAGTCGTCGCCGCCGGAGGAGGCCTGGCCCTGATGCCCCGCTGGACCACGCGCCCGCATCCCGCGCTGGTGCTCAGGCCGCTCAGCGGCGTACACGCCCGGCGCCACATCGACGTGCTCCACCGCCCCGAACGCACCGCGCGAAGAGCGGTACGGACGGCACTCGCCGAACTGCGCAGTGCCGCCGCGACGATCCGGGGCCGGGACGGGGGCGCCGGTTCCGGCCCGCCGGCGGGCCCGGCCGGCGAGGCCTGAACAGGCGTCAGCGTCGTGGGGCCGAGCCCTGGGAGTAGCTGTTCGTGATGGTCGGGTTGCCGTTGTCCGTCTGGACGAAGGAGGACACGGTGCCGCTCGCCAGGCCGAGGATCAGAAAGAGCACCACCAGCAGCTGCGCCCCGCCGGACAGCTGCAACGGACGCGACGCCGACCGGTGCTCCGGCAGCGCCAGGGCCTCGTCGCCGAAGAGACGCTTGGGGTACGCCGCCGTCAGCAGCGAGGAGTACGCCGAGAACCGCATCGCGAAGCGCGCCGTCGCGGCGGTCGCCTGGAAGAGCGGGAGCGGCATGCGGCCCAGCACCAGGGTGATCACCCAGGTGATGAAGCTGAAGGCGTACCAGCCCGAGGTCACCAGGCTCTGCACGATCGCCGCCGGGATCATCAGGATCAACCGGAACAGCACCGCCAGCCGGTTCAGCTCCCCCTGGTGCACCTCGACCTGCACCGGATACTCCGGAGCGTCGAAGCCGAACGGCGGATAGCGGTCCACCAGCAGCATGGCGTACGAGTGCACCCGCGTCTCGTAGACCAGCAGGCCCGCCAGGTAGCCGTGGACGGGACCGGGCAGCCGCCCGAGGACCAGCGCCGCGAACCAGCCGAAGATCACCGCGAAGCAGCCGACGATACTCAGCACCGTCAGCACGATCAGCTGGGGGATCACCAGCAGCCAGCGCAGCAGCACGGTCCAGCGGCGTTGCGCGCCCGGCTCCGGGAGGTCCATCTCGGGCACGAGCTCGGTACCCGGCGTCAGCCGCGGGTCCGCCCATGTCTGGTCCACCATCACTGGCTCCTGTCGTCCGCGACGCCCGCGCGGCGTGGTCAGGGCCAACGTATCCGGGGTGCCCGGTGGGCGCGCGGCGGACTGCGCCGCAGGAGCGACACCCACGGCGCGCGAGCCCTTCGCATGCGCACCGCCGGGCATGCGAACCGCGTGAATCGAATACTCAGACGAGACTGAGACACTCGCTCGCCATGGACGCCATTCCCCTCCCGGACCACCGGACCGCTGATCGTTCCGCCCGGGTCGGCGCGCTGCGCGGCCGGCCGGGTCCGATCGCCGTCGGCGGGACCGCCGACCCGTCGCACGACGATGCGGCGATACCCGCGGCCGCCGGGACGCGGGCCCGGATCGGTCGTACGGCGGCCATCGCGCTCCCCCCGGCCGCGCTGGCGCTCGCGCTGGGCCTGTGGGGCATCCGGCGCGGCGACAGCCTCTGGCTGGACGAGGCCGTCAGCTACGAGGTGGCACATCGCGGCACCGCCCAGATCTGGCAGCTGGTCCACCAGGTCGACGCCGTCCACACGCTCTACTACCTGGGACTGCACCTGCTGTTCACGGTGTTCGGCGGCGGGCTGATCACGCTGAGGCTGCCCTCGGTCCTCGGGGTGGCAGCGGCGGCGGCAGGCGTCGCCCTGCTCGGCCGCCGGCTCGCCACCCCGCGCGCCGGACTCGCCGCGGGACTCGTCTTCCCCGTCTTCCCCTCGATCCAGCTGTACGCCCAGGACGGCCGCTCCTACGGGATGATCTGCGCCGGGGTGGCCGCCTCGGCGCTGCTTCTGCTGCGCGCCCTGGACCGCCCGGGCGCCGCACGCTGGGCCGCCTACGCAGGCGTCACCCTGCTGACCTGCCTGCTGCACGAGTACGTGGTCCTGGCCGTGGCGGCCCAGGGCATCAGCCTGCTGCGGGTACGGGGGCGGCGCGGCCTCCCGTGGGGCTGGGTCTGCGCCGTCGCGGCCGTGGGACTCGGCCTCGTCCCCCTGGCCCTGCTCAGTTCCACCCAGTCCGGCCAGATCACCTGGATACTGCCGCCCCGTACCGGCACGGTCCTGTTCGCGGTGGGCATCAGCGCGCTCGGCCTGCTGTGCGCGATCCTCGCACCCACGCCCCGGGTCGGCCGAACCGCCCGCACGCCGCGCACCGACCGCACGCCTCGCACCGGCCGCACGCCGCGCACCGGTGGCGGGATGACCCTGCGGGCGCTCGCACTGCCCCTGCTGCTGTTCCCGCAGGCCGTGCTGTTCCTCGTCACCGTGGTCCACCCGGTGTACGTCGACCGCTACGTCCTCTTCGAGTACCTCGGCCTCGCCCTGCTGATCGGAGCCGCGCTCGACCGGCTCGGCAGCTCCGTTCCACGCCTCGGCTGGCGGGTGCTGCTGGTCGTCCCGGCGGCGCTGCTGCTCCTGCTGCCGGTCGAGCTGAAGTGGCGCACCCCGCAGGCCTGGCCGGACGACCTCGCCGCGGCGGCCCGCGCGGTCCACGGCTACGCCACCCCCGGAGCGGGCGTGCTCTTCCTGACACTCGAACGCAGGCAGTCCGAGTTGTCCTACCCCGGCGACTACGCCGGACTGACCGACCTCGCGCTGTCCGGGGACGTCGCCGACTCCGGCACGCTCGGCGGGATCGAGAAGTCCCCGCAGGACATCCGCGCCGCCATGCTGCGTACCGCCAGGATCATCACCGTCCGGACCGCCGGCGGCGCGCTGCCGAGCGCCAGCCGGCAGGACGCCACGAAGCAGGCCGTCCTGGCCGCCGACTTCCAGGTCTGCGCCCGCACCGCCGTCCGCGGACTGGTGGTGACCTCCTACGCCCGGCCCGGTCACTGCCGGACCGTCGGCTAGGTTCCGCGCGGCCGACTCCGGTCCCGACCTGGAGCCCGGGGCCTTCGCCGGGCATGTTGTCCAGACCAATCTGGGCGAAGCCCTTGCGCCTGCACGTCGGTTGCTCAATATTGTCCGCTAGTCCTAGTGATCGAGCAGAAGCGAACAGGCGTCGATCATCGTCGAGCACCACTCCCTCCAAGGACCGGGCAGGCCATGCGATTCATCAGACTCCTCGTCGCCGCGGCACTCTTAGCCGCGGCCGCTCCACTCGCCACCACCGCGTCCCCGGCGTCGGCCGCAGCCGCCGCGCCCGCACCGCAGACCGTTCCGGCGCTGCAGAAGTGGACCGCCGGGACCGGATCGTTCACCTTCGGGACGGCGAGTCGGGTCGTCGTCGATCCGGCCTACAGCGCGCAGGTCTCGGGCGACGCGAAGACCTTCGCCGCCGACCTGACGGCGCTGGAAGGACGCACCGTCGCCGTCGTCCAGGGCACCCCGGGCCCCGGTGACATCGCCCTGACGCTGGGGGCGACCTCCCTGCCGTCCGAGGGCTACCAGATGACGGTCGGCGCAGCCGTCACCATCGCCGGCGCCACCTCCACCGGTGAGTTCTGGGGAACCCGGACCGTGCTCCAACTGCTCCACCAGAGCCCGACGATCGCGGCCGGGACGGCCCAGGACTGGCCGGTCAAGGCCGAACGCGGGCTGATGATCGACACCGGGCGGAACTTCTTCCCCACCGACTGGGTCGAGAACCAGATCCGCGACATGTCCTACCTCAAGGAGAACTACTTCCACCTGCACCTGTCGGACACCTTCGGGTTCCGGCTGGAGAGCACCACCCATCCCGAGATCACCTCGCCGCAGCACTACACCAAGCAGGACATCGCCGCCATCATCGCGCTGGGCAACGCCTACCACGTCACGATCGTGCCGGAGATCGACATGCCCGGGCACATGGACGCGATCCTGACCGCGCACCCCGAGCTGAAGCTGCACCTGCCCGACGGCAGCACACCCGACTCCAGCGACATCGACCTGTCGAACCCGGCGTCCTACACCCTGATGAAAGACCTGATCACCGAGTACCTGCCGCTGTTCACGTCCTCGCCGTACTGGCACCTCGGCGCCGACGAGTACGGCGCGGACTACAGCTCCTACCCGCAGCTGCTCGCCTACGCCCGACAGCACTACGGCGCCAACGCCACCGCCAAGGACACCTACTACGGCTTCGTCAACTGGGCCGACAGCATCGTCCGGGCCGGCGGCAAGACCATGCGGATGTGGAACGACGGGATCAAGTCCGGCGACGGCACCATCACTCCCAACGCCGACATCACGGTCGAGTACTGGTACAACTACGGCCTCACCCCGCAACAGCTCATCGACGCCGGCCACACGGTCGCGAACGAGTCGTGGACGCCCACGTACTACGTCTACGGCGGCGCCAAGCCGGACACCACGTGGATGTACGAGTCGTGGAACCCCGACCTGTTCCAGGGCTCCACCACGATCAACGACGCCTCCAGGAACCTCGGGTCCGTCATCCACGTCTGGTGCGACCAGCCGACCGCCGAGACCGTGGACCAGACCGCCGCGAACCTGAAGTACCCGCTGCGCGACCTGGCGCAGATGACCTGGGGCTCCCCCAAGCCCGTCGCCACCTACGCCGCCTTCGTCCCGATCATGGACGCCGTCGGGCGCAACCCGCTGTGGCCCACGCCGGTCATCCCCGGCGACCTGGCGCAGGGCAGGCCCACCACCGCCTCCAGCGTCGAGACCCCGGACTTCCCCCCGGGCAACGCCACCGACGGCAACCCCACCACCCGCTGGTCCAGCCTCTACACCGACCCCACCTGGCTCCAGGTGGACCTCGGCTCGGTCCAGACCGTCAACCGCGTCGTACTGGCCTGGGAGGCGGCCTACGGCAAGGACTACCAGATCCAGATGTCCGACGACGGCTCCACCTGGACCACCCTCTACACCAGGACCAACGGCACCGGAGGCACCGAGACACTCACCGGCTTCACCGGAACCGGCCGCTACATCCGCATGTACGGCACCCAGCGCGGCACGTCCTGGGGCTACTCGCTCTACGAGTTCGAGGTCTTCCACGACCTGAACGGCGCGCACACGCTGACCACCTCCGGCCAGGCCCTGGACGACCCCGCCTCCTCCACCACGGCCGGCACCCAGCTCATCACCTGGGGCCTGCACGGCGGCGCCAACCAGCAGTGGACGTTCACCGAGCAGGCCGACGGCTCCTACACCCTGGTCAACCAGGCCTCAGGGCTGTGCGCCGACGTCAGCGGCGGATCCACCGCGGCCGGCGCCCAGGTCATCCAGTGGACCTGCACCGGTAACAGCAACCAGCACTGGACCCTCACCGCGCTGGCGGGCGGCGGCTACGCCATCGCCTCCCTCAACAGCGGCCTGCTGCTCAGCACCGCCTCGACGGGCAACGGCGCCCTGGTCACCCAGCAGCCCGACACCGGCTCCGCCCTCCAGCACTGGACCATCACCTGACACCCACTCACCCACAGGCGGCACGTTGACGTGGTCGCCCCCGATCCTGGGGGCGACCACGGTGGCAGCCGTCAGCGGCGGGGCCGCGGCGCGGCCGTCCCGGTGCGGCGTCGGTCAGATGGTTCCGCGCAGCTTGGCGAGTGCCTCGTTGAGCAGGATCTCGCCCTCCTCCTGGGTGCGGCGCTGCCGCACGTAGCCCAGGTGGGTCATGTAGGGGGTGCTGGTGACGGCGCCCGGCACGTTGTCGGGGTCGGGCCCGGCGGGCAGTCCGCACTTCGGGCAGTCCCACACCTCCGGGATCGCCGCGCCGACCGCGAACCTGGGCTCGGTGTGGTGGCCGTTGCCGCACCAGAACGACACCGCCGTGCGAGGTGCGAGGTCACCGCGCTCCGACTCCCCCATCGGGCCCGACCCGATCCGGGCGCCTCTGATACCGGTACGTCCCTGTGCCATGTTCATCTCCTCGGCCATGATGTCCACGCCTCAGATGTGCATGGGAACGCCCAGCGTACGGCCACCCGCCACGGAAGCAAACGGCGCCCCGGTGGTAGAGGGGCGTCCGGGGTCGGAGCACCTGCTTGTTTCAGACAGGTGCACGGCGCCGCGGATCACCGTGCAGACCAGGTGGAGGCCCTGCCGTCTCCGCAGCCTGGGCACAGGACCGGACGCAAACGTATCGTGGTAGCCAGGGAGCGGGGCGCCGGTGACGTCGCGATTCCCGCTCCGCCACCGCTACGACGGACGTGCCCGCGCAGCCACGGGCCACCCTCCACTTCGTGACCGCCACCTTCGTGACCGCCACCTTCAGGACCGACACCTTCAGGACCGACAGGGCAATCGGAGCCCGCCATGGCAGACCCATGGGGCTTTCTCAGAAGTCCACGCCGCAACTGGCCGCTGCGCCCGGTCCCGGAACGGCTCCGGGACTGGCGGGACGTGCACGCGCCGCACGGACTGCTGCCGATCATCAGCGAGCAGGCGGGACGCTGCATGGACTGCGGCATTCCGTTCTGCCACAGCAGCTGCCCGCTGGGCAATCTCATCCCCGAGTGGAACATGCTGGTCTCGTTGGAGGACTGGGCGGCGGCGAGCGAGCGCCTGCACGCGACCAACAACTTCCCCGAGTTCACGGGTCTGACCTGCCCCGCTCCGTGCGAGAACGGCTGTGTGCTGGCCATCAACGCGGATCCGGTGGCGATCAAGAACGTGGAGGCGGCCATCGCCGAGTACGCCTGGGCCCACGACTGGGTGCAGCCGGTGCCGCCGGACCGTCTCTCGGGCCGGACGGTGGCGGTGATCGGCTCCGGGCCCGCCGGGCTGGCCTGCGCGCAGCAGCTCACCCGGGCCGGGCACACCGTCGCGGTGTACGAGCGCGACGACCGGCCGGGCGGGCTGCTGCGCTACGGCATCCCCGCGTTCAAGCTGGAGAAACACCACGTGGACCGCCGCATCGCCCAGATGCGGGCGGAGGGGACGATCTTCCGTACCGGCGTCGCGGTCGGGGCCGACGTGGACGCCGGGCGGTTGCTGGCCCGCTACGACGCGATGGTGATCGCGGTCGGGGCCACCACCCCCCGCGAGCTTCCGGTGCCCGGGCGCGAACTGGCCGGCATCCACCAGGCCATGGAGTTCCTGCCACTGGCCAACCGGGTCCAGGAGGGCGACTACGCCGAGCCGCCGCTCAGTGCGCGCGGCAGGCGTGTGGTGATCGTCGGCGGCGGCGACACCGGCGCCGACTGCCTCGGGACGGTGCTGCGGCAGCGGGCGGCCTCCGTGGTGCAACTCGACATCAGACCGCAACCGGGCGAGCAGCGTTCGCCCGAGGAGCCCTGGCCCACCTATCCGCGCATCCATCGGGTCTCCCCGGCGCACGAGGAGAGCCGCGCCGGGGACGACCGGGACGTACGCGTCTTCGCTGCCTCGACCCTGCGGTTCGAGGGCGACGGCGAAGGCCGCGTCCAGGCGCTGCACCTGGCCGACGCCGACGGGGAGACCCGCAGCGCGCTCCCGGGGACCGAGCGGGTGATCCCGGCGGAGATGGTCCTGCTGGCGCTGGGCTTCTCCGGCCCGGAGCGGGACAGCGGGCTGATGGAGCAACTCGGACTCGGGCTCACCCGCACCGGCGCGTTCACCCGCGACCCGGATTTCGCCTGCGACGTGCCGGGCGTCTTTGTCGCGGGCGACGCGGGCCGGGGCCAGTCGGTGATCGTCTGGGCGATCGCCGAGGGCCGCTCGGCGGCCGCCGCCGTCGACCGCTACCTGTCCGGTGCCACCGCGTTGCCCGCACCGGTTCGCGCCACGGACCGCATGCTCGCGCTCTGACCACTGCACTCTGAACCACTGCACTCTGAACCACTGCGCGCCGAGCACCGAATGCCCTCGCGCGGCGCCGCAGTTGCGCCGGATTCCCAGGAGTGGTCAACAGGGCGACCAGACAAGCACAGACGGAACCCGGGGCGGCGCCGCAGCAATCCTCCGTCCCACGGGCGAATGAAAATTCAGCAGGCGGGAACGCAACTCTGATCAGTTGTGCGTACTATCGCGGAACACAACTTTTTCGATGATGGGTAAGGCGAGCTCATGGAATCACCAATCACCAAGCTTGAGTCGGTGGTCGCGGGCATTCGCGGCTACCTCAGCGAACAATTGAGCCAGCTGGACGGCGAACTCCAGGCGGCCCGAGTCGAGGTGGCGGAACTCACCACACAACTCGCCTCCCGGCACGAGGCCATCGAGATGCTGATGGCGAGCCGTCAACTTCTGGCGGCAAAACTCAGTGAGCTCGACGAGGCGGTGACGGAATCCGCAGCCGTTCCGCAGACTCGCGCGCCGCGCAAGGCCGTTCAAGCGCCGGTCGCCACCGGGACGGCCCCGACCGAGCCGGTCGAGGCCGCGGAGCAGAAAGTCGCCGACGCATCGGAGCCGGCACCGCCGCGAGAGCTGAACGCACGTCAGCGTGAGGTCCTGGGCTACCTGGAGGCGACCTCCGGGGTGCACACGGTCGCGGAGATCGTCGAGGGCGTGAACGGCCCGGGCGCCGACAACGCCGCGGTCCAGTCCGTCCGTCGTGCCCTGGCCGTGCTCACCGAGGCGGGCCTCGCGGCGAAGTCGGTTCAGTCCGGCACGGCCTTCTACGGCGCCACCGCTCCCACGCCGCAGGGCCCCGCGGCCGCCAAGAAGACGAAGTCCGTGAAGGGCACTGCCAAACGGGCTGCTTCGAAGCGGTCTGCGACCCGCTCCGCGCCCATCGCGACCGTGACCGCTCCCGCCGACGCCCCGGCCCCGGCCCCCGCCGACGCCGAGGTCGACGCGGCGGCCGCCGCCGGCGCCATCGTCGCCGACAGCGTGGTCGCTGCCGAAGAGGCGGCGGCACCCCGGAAGCGCACCCGCAAGGCCGTCGACACGAAGGCGACCGCGCAGAAGCCGGCACCGGCGTCCGCGAGCAAGCGCCCCGCCGCCAAACGGCGCACCGCCAAGGAATCCGCAGCCACGCCGGCCGACAAGTCGGTGCGCGCGGACCGCACGAAGATCACGGCACTGCTCCAGGCCGCGCAGGAACCCCAGTCGGCCGCCGATGTGTCGCGCGCGGTGATGGGCTCGGAGTGGAAGTCCTCCGACGCGACCAACTTCCGCAACGTTCTCAAGAGCATGGTGGCGGCGGGCATCGTCACCGAGCACCTCGGAGCGGACAACCGTGCCCGCTACACCGCGGCCGCCGGCGCATAACCGGAAGGGCACCCGGGACGTCATCAGGCGTCCCGGGAGAAACGGGCGACAACAGGCTGAGAGGCCCGCCGAGCCGGAATGGATCCGGCCTTGCGGGCCTCCGCCGTTTCGCCCATGCCGTCCGTCCCGGTGCCGCTCCCGGGTGAGCGGTCAGCGGGTCGGCAGGTAGGAGAAGGGCGGCCGGGACGGCCTCAAGCCCCCAGGAGCAACAGCGCGCCCCCGGCGACGGAGGGCCGATCGAATGAAGCCGCTGCGCCGGCCGGAGGACTCCGGCGGTGCGTGTCCCGGACGGCGCCCGCCGGGCCTGCGAAGGTCTGCCGGGAACGGACGTCGACGCTGTCATCCTGAAGGCGAGTACCCGGATGTCCCTGCAGTCCCGCAAGGCAGTGCCGCCCGCCGTCGGCGGTGGGGAGGCAGCAGGCCGCCCGCGGCGGCCATGGGCCGCCCGGTCCGCCGCCGTCGGCATCGTGGCGCTGTCGCTGCTGCTCGTGCCGACCGGCGCGGTGCACGCGGATGCCCGGCCCCTGCCCTGTCCGGTTCGGCTCCAGACTCCTGACGATTCGCTCGCGTCCGTGTCCGCCCTCTGGAGCGGTGCGGGCCGAACGTGCGTGGCCGATGCTCTGGAGCGCGTCCGGGGTCAGGCGGTTGCCGCCATGGCACTCACCACCCTGGGGACGCCCTACTCCTGGGGCGGCGGTGACACCCATGGGCCGACCGTCGGGTTCTGCGACCAGGACAACGGCTACCTCGACGGAGTGTGCCAGGCCGACCACACCGTCGGCTTCGACTGCAGCGGCCTCGCGCTGTACTCCTGGTACCAGGCCACCGGCGGGGCCGTGAGTCTGCCTCACTACAGCGTCCGCCAACGGGACTCGGGACGGCACCTGGAGACGGACGAGCTGATCCCCGGCGACCTGCTGTTCTTCGCCGAACCCGGCGGACCGATCCACCACGTCGGCATCTACCTGGGCGGTGGCGCGATGATCCACGCGGAGCACACCGGCACCGTCGTCCGCGTCCTCAACGACGTCTTCCACGACCCGTTCTGGGGACCGCGCTTCGTGGGCGCCACCCGCCCCGCGCCCTGACCCTCCCCCGGCCACGCGACGGCGCGGGCCCGGAGCCCGCCTGCCTCAGCTCCGGCCGGCGGGTGGCGCGGCGGATGCCTCCGCGGGGCCGAGGGTGGCCATCGCGAGCAGGGGGTCGAGGGCACGGTCGGTGAGCCGGTAGCGGATCACACGCCCGTCACGCGTACCGGTGACCGTCCCCGAGGCCCGGAGCAACCGCAGGACCTGGGAGACGGCGGTGGCGTTCATGCCGGTGGCCAGGGCGAGATCGGTGACGCTGATGGGACCCGCGTGGCCGACGCAGAGCAGGATCGCGAGCCGGTGCGGGTCGCCGAGCAACGAAAAGCGCGCTGACCAGGCGGCGAGGTGTTCGGGAGTGCCGAGAGCCTCGATGGCCTGGCAGGCGCGATGGTCGTCGATCGAGGGCTGGTGGGCCCGCGCGGGAGGCACGAGGTGCATGGGATCACTCTCGCACACCGCCTGAACACCTTGTCAGGTGCGCAGGCGCACAGGCGACGTACAGGACTGGTCGACCATCATATCGGGCCGAGTGTGCCGGCTCGAAGACTACGCGCGTCGACGCCTTCGACGTGCCGCTATCGACCAGATAGTAAGATCGTTGATCTTTTCTACCCAAAACGGACCTGATGGGTGTATTGACGCATGTACACGCCCCTGCTTCTCTAGCTTGCAGCACGCACCACACTCGGTGGTGACAGCCACTCAGATTCGTTCACCGTCACAGCAGGCGCAGCCCTGCATTCTTTCGGTTGATGCGTGCACGACATATCTGAAGACACTTCGCCTCCGGTTCCGCTTCCCGGGCAGCCCGCGGGCCGCCCACGAGAGAGGATCCCCACACCATGGGCATACCCCTTCGTCGCAGAACGGCGCGAGCGGCCTTCACCGGCCTCGCGTCGCTCTCCCTGGCCGGTGTGGCAGCGCTCGGTATGGCTGCCCCACCGGCTTCCGCTGCTGCGTCACCGGCGGCCAACCCGTACAGCCCGGCCTATCAGCACTCCTACCGGCACGGTGTCCTCCCGACGCTCTCGCAGAACTCCAAGATGGACTCCTGGGCCGCCTCGCACGCCTCCTCGCAGGCTGCCACCGGTCCGGAGACGCTGTCCTACGGCGGCGGCACCAACGGTGTCGGCGTCCTGGACGGCCACGCCAAGGTCTACCTGGTGTTCTACGGCAACCAGTGGGGCTCGCAGAGCACCAACGGCAGCGGTGACGCGACTTTCTCCAACGACGCGGACGGCGGTGCGCCGGTCGCCCAGGAGATGTTCAAGGGCATCGGCACCGGCAACGAGCTGTGGTCGGCCGACCTGACCCAGTGGTGCGACGGCAACGGCGTGGCCACCGGCGCCGTCAGCTGCCCCGCCTCCGGCGCCAGCTACGTCCCCTACCAGAGCGGCGGCGTGCTCTCCGGCGTCTGGTACGACAACTCGGCCGCCTCGCCCAGCGCCTCCACCGGCCACCAGCTCGGCCAGGAGGCCGTCAACGCGGCCGGCCACTTCGGCAACACCACCGCCGCGGCCAACCGCGACGCCTACTACGTGATCCTGTCGCCCACCGGCACCAACCCGGACAACTACCAGGGCCAGTACTGCGCCTGGCACGACTACACCGGCGACAGCTCGCTGACCGGCGGCGCGGTGAGTTCGCCCTACGGCGATGTGGCCTTCTCCAACCAGCCCTACAACATGGACTCCGGCTCCGGCTGCGGCGTCGGCTTCGTCAACTCCCCCGGGACCCTTGACGGCTGGACCATGACCCTCGGCCACGAGTGGCACGAGACCATGTCCGACCAGTTCCCGGCGGGCGGCTGGACCAACAACACCGGCAG